>JAUWNT010000172.1 GCA_030612495.1 Candidatus Aminicenantota bacterium | reverse complement strand
CAAAGAAGGAATAAAATTTTAGGTACTGTTTTAAAGTATTGAATTTTAAAGTTTAAGGAGAATATATTGTGTATAGATTAACAGGGCGGAAAAGAAACATTATTGTATTATTCCTTATTGTATTATTCCCTTTTGCTATTTTTTGTTCCAAACAAATAGGTTCAAAAAATGGAAAATTTTTTTTATGGCAGATTCAATCAAACACAAATATAAATTATATTTTAGGCTCAATTCATTTCTTGAAAAAGGAGATGTATCCTATTAATGAAAAAATAGAGAATGCATTTGAGGAATCAGATGTGCTGGTTGTGGAGGCTAATCTTTCCAATGATAAAATAGCAGAAGCAACCCTACTTATTATGCAAAGGGGAATGTATGCTGGGGATGAAACATTAAAAAAGAATATTTCGGAAAGGACTTATACCCTTGCTGAGAAAAAGCTAAAAGAATATGGCATGGATATTTCCAATTTTAAAAAATTTAAACCATGGCTTTTAGCAATGACTATTACAAGCTTTGAATTGATGAAATTGGGTCTTGATCCAAATTTCGGAATTGATAAATATTTTTTGGATAAAGCTTTCAATAGAAAAAAAATTCTTGAGTTAGAGGGAGCTGAGTTCCAGGTCAATCTTCTTGATAGTTTTTCTGCTGAGCAACAGGATAAATTTTTATTTTATACTTTAAATGAGACTTCCAAATCCAAAAAACAGGTGGAAGAAATGGTTAAGGCATGGTCTGAAGGTAATGCTTTTGATATGGAAAAAATATTGTATGAAAATATTCAAAAATTTCCCGGATTAAAATATATTTATAAAAAATTGATAGATGATAGGAATGAAAAAATGGTTGATAAGATCGTCTCATTTTTAAAAAGAGGTAAGAAGTTTTTTATTGTTGTTGGTGCTGGCCATCTGGTTGGAAAGAATGGTATTATTCAATTGCTCAGGAACAGAGGAGTTAATTTAACTCAATTATAAGTTTTAAATTGGAGAGGGTATTGATAAGAAAATCATCAAAATTTGGAATAATATTTAGAATTATTATAATATTAAGTTTATTCTTTAATTTAGATGCAAAAAAGGAGAGTGCTGAATTTGATTACATCAATATTGAGCATTTGATTCCTAATAGCACAGTGTATTCAATTGTTCAAGATAATATAGGTTTTATATGGTTTGGAACAACTGATGGGCTTATAAGATATGATGGGTATAATTTTGTTGTATATAAATATGACCCTTTGAATACAAACTCAATCTCAAGCAATAGTGCAGGTAATTTATTTAAAGATCAATATGGCATTATCTGGATTGGTACATGGGGTGGTGGTTTAAACAGGTTTGACATAAAAACAGGAAAATTCAGCTCATATATATTCAATAAAAATGATCCAAATAGTATTAGTGATAACCGTGTACAGTCGCTTTTTGAAGATCATTATGGTAAATTTTGGTTTGGAACATATCAGGGTGGTCTTAATAAATTTGATCCAGAAACAGAGAAATTTGTGCGTTATAAACATGATTCAAATAATTCTAACACTATTAGTAACAATCGAATCTGGTCTATTGAAGAAGATATAGATGGAAGCTTGTGGGTTGCAACAAGCAATGGTTTAAACCGGTTTAATTCTAAAACAGATAAATTTATTCACTATTATCATAATCCAAATAATCCGCATAGTATCAGTAGTAATCATATTCGTGTTCTTTTTAAGAGTTCATCCGGAACTTTGTGGATTGGAACCCAGAATGGATTAAATCGTTTTAATCCTAAAATGAGTACATTTACTCGTTTTTTATATAATCAAAAGGATACAAATATTTTTGGTAATACTACAATGAATGCCATATATGAAGACTCAAGAGGAAAAATCTGGATAGGAACAGGATATGGATTATATGTGGTTGATCCAAAAACAGGAGAAATCACATCTTTTTTAGATGATTCAATTAACCCTGAGAGATTAAGTTCAAAAAATATCAGATGTATATTTGAGGATTTGTCAGGAGTTATGTGGGTTGGGACAGTTGGGGGAGGTGTCAGTAAGTTTGATTTAAAACCAAAAAAAATTGTATCTTATACACATAATGCCAATAATCCGAATAGCTTAATAGATAATTCCGTATTATCAATTTTTGAAGATCGTTCAGGTATACTATGGATTGGAACTCGTGAAGGGCTTAATGAGTTTAATAGAAAAACGGGAAAATTTAGACTCTATAAATATGATAAAAACGATCCCAATAGTTTGAGTCACAATGAAGTGTGGTATCTCTATGAAGATCATTCAAATACCCTGTGGGTTGGAACAGATGCTGGATTGGATAAATTCAATAGAAAAACCAGGAAATTTACTAGATATCAATATGATCCTAATAATCCTGATAGTTTAGGCAAAGGAGGCGCTGTGTGTGTATATGAGGATCATTCTGACACATTATGGGTCGGATGTTATACAGGAGGCCTTAATAAATTTGATAGAGCTACAGGGAAATTTATACACTATCAGCATGACCCTGATAATTCCAACACTATAAGTCATAATGAGATCTGGTGTATATATGAAGATAGTTCTAAAAATCTCTGGATTGGAACTGGAAACGGGATAAATAAATTTGATAAACAAACACAACAATTTAGAACGTATAAATATGATACAGGCAGGAAACGCCAGAAGCAAATGGATCGGGTATTTTTCATATTTGAGGATAAGGGAAACATATTGTGGATTGGAAGTGATTGGGGGCTGGATAAATTTGATGAAACCTCAGGGAAATTTACTCATTTTTCAGGAAAAGGCTCCTTATTGAATTTTAGGATAATGGGAATAGTTGCAGATGATGAAGGAAATATCTGGCTAAGAACAGATAGAGGAGTATCAAGATTCAATCCCGAAACAAAAACAGTAAAAAATTATAATATTGCTAATACTTTAAAAAGTGAAGGTTACATGCGAGGAGCTTTTTGTATAAGTTCCAGGGGAGAAATGTTTGTTGGTGGGATGAATGGGTTCAACTCTTTTTATCCTGATAGTATAAAGGATAATTCTCATATACCTCCAATAGTTATTACAGATTTCAAAGTATTTAATAAGTCTTTAGATATTGGAGAAAAATTAAATGGCAATGTGATTCTTGAAAAGCCCATAACAGAAACTAAAGAAATAGAGCTCTCTTATAAAGCAAGTGTTTTTTCATTTGAATTTGCAGCTTTAGACTATAAATTTCCAGATAGAAATAAATATGCTTATAGGATGGAACCATTTAATAAAAAATGGGTATATACTGACTCGAAAAGGCGTTTTGTTACTTATACAAATCTTTACTCTGGAAGATACACTTTCAGGGTTAAAGGCTCAAATAATGATGGTATATGGAACAAAAAGGGTGTATCTGTTAACATCAAGATTATTCCGCCTTTTACACAGACTTTGTTATTTAAAATTATAATATTAGTTTTTTTGACAGGAATTATTTTTATGTTATTTAAAATAAGGATAAAAAATATTGAAACCCAGAGGAAAAAACTTCAAAAACTTGTTGATGAGAGAACAAAACAACTTAAAAAAGCTAATGATGCACTTGAACATTTGGCTAAAGAAGATGGGTTGACTGGAATTGCAAATCACCGTACTTTTCAAGATTACTTAGACAAAGAGTGGGATAGAGCCAGACGTGAACAAAAACCAATATCATTGATTATGGCAGATGTTGATTTCTTTAAACTTTTTAATGATACTTATGGGCACCAGGCAGGAGACGATTGTTTGATAATGATTGCTCAAGTAATGAAGAGTGTATTAAATCGTCCAGCTGACCTTGTTGCCCGTTATGGCGGAGAAGAATTTGGAATAATAATGCCAAATACTGATTTAAAGGGTGGAGCTTTTATAGCAAAGAAAATCAAACAAGATATTATTGATAAGCAAATCTCTTTTAAAGAGTCAAGTATAAAGAATGTAGTAACTGTAAGTTTAGGAGTTGCAACTTTAATTCCTTCTAAAGAGAATGA
>JAUWNT010000203.1 GCA_030612495.1 Candidatus Aminicenantota bacterium | reverse complement strand
CATCTTCTATTGTGATAACCCTTTTCTTCTTTTTTATATAATTCAATATTAATTCTTTATCAAGAGGTTTAACAAACCTTACATTTATTACACTTAATTCAATTTTATCATTTTCAGAAAGTTTTTCTGCTACATCCTTTGCTTCATATACAAGGGGTCCAAAAGCGAAAATCACTCCATCTTTACCTTCTCTTAACACCTCACTTTTCCCCAGAGCTATCTCTTTAAAATCCTCATCAAGCTTTACTCCCTTTCCTGGCTCTTTCGGGTATCTTATAAATATTGTTTTATTTGATTTAACTCCTGTATAAATCATATGTTGGAGTTCATTTTCGTCTTTTGGTGATGCAACATATATGCCTGGAATAGAGCGAAGAATAGCAATATCATAAATCCCCTGATGAGTTGCTCCATCTCCACCAACAAGACCTGCCCTATCAATTCCTATAACAATCGGAAGTTGCATTAAAGTTAAGTCATGAATTACTTGATCAATTGCTCTTTGCAAAAATGTTGAATAAACTGCAATTATTGGCTTCATACCATTTATAGAGAGACCCCCTGCAAAATCAAACATATACTGCTCAGCAATACCAACATCATAAAAATTTTTTGGGAATTCTTTTTGAACAATGTCAAGTCCAGTTCCCCCTGGCATTGCAGCTGTTAAAGCAATAATTCTCTTATCCCCTTTAATTAATCTTAATACTGTTTGACCAAATATTTTCGAATAAGACGGGATCTTACTGGATCTAATAAATTTACCGTCTTGAATATCAAATGGAGCTGATGAGTGGAATGAACTTGGATTATCCATTGCTGGTTTATATCCAAAACCCTTTTTAGTAACAACATGTAATAAAACAGGAAAATCATATTTTTTTGAGTCTTCAAACTCTTTTATCATCTCTTTAATATTATGCCCGTGAATTGGACCTATATATTTAACTCCCAGTTCATCAAACAAAGAGCCTGGAACCATCATTGTTCTCATAAGTAGTTCAATTTTTCTTGCCAGATCCACCATTGATTTCCCTATTGCAGGAATTAAGTTTAGTATTGATTGAATAGCCTCTTTTAGCCTTATATAGGGTCTCCCTGAAACAAGATAATTTAAATGTTTGGAAATTCCACCGACATTTGGAGAAATGGACATTTTATTATCATTAAGAATTATGATAAGTCTCTGTTTAACCTGGCCTATATTGTTTAGAGCTTCCAGGGCAACTCCTCCTGTTAATGCACCATCACCTATAACAGCAATTATATTATTCTTTTTTTTCTGTTTATCTCTGGCTATAGCCATACCTGAAGCAAATGCAAGAGATGTTGAAGCATGTCCAGTGTTTAATGCATCATATTCACTCTCAAATATATCAGGATAACCAGAGAGTCCATGCCTTTGCCTGATTGAGAATATTTCATCCTTTCTTCCTGTTATAATCTTATGGGTATAGCTTTGATGTCCAACATCCCATATGATTTTATCCTCCGGAGCATTAAAGACTTTATGTAATGCAAGGGTCAGATCAACAACACCAAGGTTTGATGAAAGGTGTCCTCCATTTTTTGATACAACCTGTATAATTATTTTTCTTATCTCTCTGGCCAAAGCTTCCAATTCATCGATTGTTAATTTATTTAAATTCGAAGGGAAATTAACCTTATCTAAAACACTCATTATCTATCCCTGTAAACCATTTTTTTTATTAGACTTAAAAAAGGAGGAAAATCAATGTTTATTTCTTTTAGCATATTTATACTCTTTTTATATGAAGTTTCAATCTTTTTCTCAACAAAATCTTTTCCAAAGTATAAAACAGAGTTCGGGCTCTTATTTATTTTATCTTTATGTAATTTTTTTCCAACCTTTTGTTCATCTCCTTCAATATCAAGTAGATCATCTGCCATTTGAAATGCAATCCCAATAGTATTTCCCACGTCTTCTAAAATATCCTTGTCTTTTTCTTTCATATTAACAATCTCTGCACCTGACAATAATGTTCCTTTTATCAATTCAGCTGTTTTTTTTCTTTGTATTTTAAATATTAATTTTTTATTTTTATTAAATTCAAGATCAAGCGCCTGACCTCCAGCCATACCATTTTTTCCAATACTATGAGTTAATATCTTTAATATATTTACAACCTTTTCAGGAGGCATATCAAAAAAAGAAATTTTCTCAAATGCTGCAGCAAGTAAAGTGTCTCCTGCAAGTAACGCAATTGCATCATTAAATTTCTTATGAACTGTAGGCATGCCTCTTCTAAAATCATCATTATCCATACATGGTAGATCATCATGAATTAATGAATATGTATGAATATACTCTATTGCGCATGCTATATCAATATATTTTAATGAGTTCTTTTCAAAAGCATCAATAAGAGTCAAAAAAAGTAAAGGCCTTAATCTTTTACCTCTTACACTCAATGAATAATGCATTGCTTTTCCAAGAATACCGTTTTGAGGTTCTATTCCTTTTACAAGACCTGATTCTATCTCATTAATTAGTTTCTCAAAGTAATCTTTCATAATATTTTGTAATATCGTAATATACCATACATCTAATATATGAGCAATAGATTGTATTTGATAAATTCGAACTCTTAATAACGATATATATCAGGCTCAATAAAAATCTTTTTTACCTCAGGATATTTCTTTCTTATCTCTTTTTCAATTCCATTTATCAGATTACTGATCTCAACTGAATTTAATCTATTGTTAAATTCAACCTTTACATCAATCAGAATGTCTTCCGGCCCAAGCTGAAGTGATTTAATATGAATAAGCCTGTTTATGCTTTCCTCATCTCTAAAAATTTGAGATATATGTTCTATTTTTTTTTGATCTGCACTCTCACCAATCAATAGAGATTTTGTTTCATTGCCAAGGAAAAGTGCAACTACAGCAAGAAGTATTCCTATTACTATTGAAGCAATTGCGTCAAATATTAAAATACCAGTAAGATATTCTAAAAAAAGTAAAATCAATGCAATGCTTAATCCTGTTATTGCAGCAAGATCTTCTAAAAAAACAACGATCAGTTCAGATTTTTTTGTTTTTCTAAGATAACCTATTATTTTATTTTTTCCTCTTTCTCTATTAACTTTTCGAAATGCTCTAAAAAAAGCACTACTTTCAACTATTAATGAAAAAATCAGTACAGCAAAAGCATAATTGATATTTTCTATTTCAGCAGGGTGCATGAGTTTATGTATACCCTCATATATTGAAA
>JAUWNT010000198.1 GCA_030612495.1 Candidatus Aminicenantota bacterium | reverse complement strand
TAAGAGAATTATTGTTAATTGTCAATAAGATTTATAAGTCAAAAACGGAGACCTGACCCCTAGTATTTCTAGCTAGTATTTCTTTTTATTGTTTACACTTACTATTTATTATATAATATTTAAGAAAAAATTGTTTTTTTGATGGAGCTTTAATTATGAATCCTAAAAACTTTATATTATTTCTCATCCTTTTATTTTTTCTTTACTCCACTCTTTTTTCTGGTGTTGTTGAGATTAAAACAGGAAAGCCTGTTCTAACTGTAGGAGACGGGGATCTTCTTTTTGAGTATATTCTCGCTGTAGCTGAAGGAAAAAATGGAAGACTTTATGTACTGGATGGAAGAGCTCATAAAATATACATTCTTGCATCTAATGGTAAGCTTGAAAAATCCTTTGGCCAGAAAGGAAAAGGCCCTGGAGATATATATAATCCCTATGATATGAAATATTTACCCTCCAATCAAATAATAATAACAGAATGGATGAACACTATTTCAGTTTTTTCCAAAGAAGGTAAAATTATAAAACGAATAGAGTTGAATTCTAAAGGTGGGATTTTTCGCCGCATTTCCACACTCTCCCAAAATCGTTTTATCTGCTCCAAACGCAACTCAGATGGAAGTCAGAGACCAATTATTGTAAATGAAAAAGGGGAAATTATAAAAACTCTGGAATTTTACAGTCCTTCAGCAACAATCAGTATAAAAGAGGGTGGTAAAACTATGAATTTTTCAATGTATAATCACGCATATTCCCCGGATCTACCTATGGCAACATTCAATGAATTTGTTGTAGTTGGATATACAAGAGAATATAAGATTGGAGTTTTTAATTCAGAGGGTAAAAAACTGGGTGAGCTTAAACGTTCCATTAAACCTCAATCTTTTAAAAAAAAAGAAATTGCACATATAGCAAATGGGGTTAAAAAATTAAAGTGGCCTACAAGGGTGGTAAAACTTATCGTAAAAGCTATTCCAAAAAATAAAAACTTTTTTAACAGAATTTTAATGACAAAAAACCATATTCTAGTATTTAGGGTACCAGATGATATCACATCAGAATCAAATCTTTACAAAGTTGATGTTTTTACAGCTAAAGGAAAATTTCTAGGAACAGGAGTTTTATCCGAAAGGGTTGTTTCAATAACTAATGAATTTTTATATTTCCTAAAAACAGATGAGGATGATAATCTACTATTAATAAAAAAGCCCTACAAAATTATCTCTAAGCAAGATTCTTTTACCAAGTGAAATAAAAATTCTTCGAAATCTTACATCCTGAAAAATTTTAGACATATCGACAATAAAGGAAATACGTGTGTCGGAATCAAATCTTTAGTTTTTCTATTTCTCCAAGAAATACTAAAATAAATAAACTGATAAACTCAAGAACTCAAGCATCGACCCCTCCGTTTACCTCGTGTGCAGAAAATTAAAAAGTATTTACTTTATTTTATCCTGTATCATTGTTATATTATGATTTATTAAAATTAAAAAATATGGAGGAAAATTAAATGAATGTATCCAAACGAGTTACTCAGATCAAGAAATCTGCAATTCACGAAATGACCAGATTATCAAAACAATACGATGATGTTGCATTCCTATCGTGGGCAAAACCCACATCAGGAACTCCACAACATATCAATAAGGCAAGTATTTCTGCAATCAATAAAGGTTTAACCGGAGGATATTCTCAAAGCGATGGTTTACCGGAATTACGAGAAGAAATTGCAAAAAAACTAAACAGAGATAATAAAATTAATGCCTGTATTTCTGAAATAATCGTAACAGTCGGTGCGATAGAAGGTTTAGCTGCAACTGTAATGGCGACAATAGATCCTGGCGATGAAGTAATTATGCCTACTCCCACCTACTCAACTCATATTCAACAAGTAGAATTGGCTTCGGGAAACCCTGTACTGATTCCACTGCTCGAAGAAAAAAATTTTGATTTGGATATTCAAGCTATAAAAAATGCTGTAACTCCCAAAACAAAAGCGATTATGTACTGCAGTCCAAGTAATCCGACTGGAACTGTTTTTTCTGAAAAAAAACTTCGTGAGATAGCAAAAATAGCTTTGGAAAACAATTTAACGGTGATTACAGATGAAGCTTATGAATATTTTACTTTTGATGACCACAAACATTTCAGCATTGCTTCCATTCCGGAAATGAAAAAAAACGTTGTCAGTGTTTTCACCTTTACAAAAAGTTATGCAATGACCGGTTGGAGAGTGGGGTATTTACATGCAGATGAAGAACTTATTCCTCAAATTAAGAAAGCTCATATTCCATTTGTGATTTGTGCTCCCGTGGTTTCACAATATGCGGCAATTGGAGCTTTGAAAGGTTCTCAGGATTGTATAAGTGAATTTAGGGGGCATTATCTTAATACCAGGGATTTGATGTGTGAACGGCTTGATAATCTTAGATCTGTCTTTGAATATAACAAACCGAGTGGATCATATTTGATGTTCCCAAAAATTTTGGGAGATCAAGGAAAAGATTCAATTGAATTCAGTAAAAAATTGCTCAAAGATATCCAAGTTTCCACAACTCCGGGAATTGCCTTTGGACCAACCGGAGAAAGTCATATCAGACTTTCTTTCTGCGTTTCTGAGGATATAATCAATAAAGCTTTTGATAGGATGGATAAATATTTTAAAGATTAATCAGTAGTGTAGGGGGCAAATTTTTATTATTGCCGGTTTGCTTCGAAAGTGCCGAGGATCAATGCATCTCCAACATCGTTATAAAGATAACCGGCCATACGATCCTCATCACTCATAACTCCCACAAACATAACATGCTTGGCGCTGCCTGTTGATTCGTCAATATAGTAATGGCAGGGGAAGCGTATATTAAGACCATCAAAATCATAAGTCTGTTTTCTTTTATTGTAGAGCCAAACTTCTTCGAGTTCGTTAAAAGAGAATTGCCATTCTTCCGGGAGGTTGAAACGAAAAGGTTCAGAGCCGGCATTATAGGTCACTTTAAAATCCCAGGTACCAACAACATCAAAAAGCTTCAATTCGTTGATCATGACAGCTTCAATAAAGCCAACTCTTTGGGTGCCATCCTTTAACTCACCAGTAATATGCCTGGATGATAACCTGTAACAAATAAAATTAAACTGTAGAGTTGTATGGCGATATCTGTCTTCATAGGGGAAACTTAACCGGATTTCATCTCCATCAGTGGTGTATGTCCCTTTATTTTCTGCAAATAAATCAAAATTACCGTCATCATACAAGGTTATAATCATAATCCATGGCAGATTTAATTTGCTTGACTCATCATAGGAAATTTCAAACCGCCATATCCCGGCTATCTCACTCATAAATTTATCA
>JAUWNT010000243.1 GCA_030612495.1 Candidatus Aminicenantota bacterium | reverse complement strand
AAAATATTAGTAATTCCCATTAACAGATGGCTTGGAATCATGAGCAATGACCCGAATATCATTAAAGTCGCTCGTTTTCCAATTTTATCAACAAATTTTCCTGCAAATGGAGCAAAGATCATTGAAGCAAAGATAATTATTGAAGCAATACCTCCAGCAGTATTGAATATATGTAAGAAATTTTCAAATATTTTATACAAAAACCCACCACTATGTTCAATAACAAGAGGAACTCCCCATTTTTCATTAAAGAATTTTAATGATAATGCAGTAAATGGAAAGATTGCAGAATAAAATGTAACACATAGTATTGTGACATACCAGAAACTTGATTTAAAATATTTTATATCTTTTAAAACAACCTTATCTTCAGAAGCAACCTTTTTTAAGTTAAGTATTCTCTCTCCTTTTCTATCCATACCAACATATACTATATTTGCAAGAAGTGAAAGAACGCACATGAACATAGCTGCTAAAAGAGCATAAAATGGCCCTCCATAGTTTGTTGATATAAGCTCTCCTGTATTTAAAGCAAATAGAGTACCAAGTCTACTAACAGTAAGAGCTATTCCAAATGCAAGAGCCAATTCTTTCCCTTTAAACCATCTGGCGAGAATTGAACTTTGAGCTACAACTAATGGCTCAGATCCAGCACCGAAAATAAATCTTCCAATGTATAGTATTGTGAGATTGTTCGTAGATGCAGAAAGCGCCACAATAGCAGCTCCAATTACAACAGTAATTGAGAAAATCATGCTTGCCTTTCTTGTACCAAGAATATCAATCAGGAACCCAGCTGCAAAAACAGCAATAATAGCAGCAACACTGTACATGCTGTACATAGCTCCAATGTTGCTTTCGCTTGCACCCATATTTTTCATTAAACTGTCAGCAATGCCTGCTACAATATCATAGGCAAAATATGTCCCTAAAGTGAGCATACTTACAAAAGCAAGAATTGTGAACCTAAATCCTTTTGCTGCAGGGTGAAAAAATGGGTAAACTGGGTTTGTTTCAGTCATAAAATCTCCTTATGCAATAAAACAAGTATTCTATATCTTTTTATAAAAATAAATTAAGATTTTTTATAAACAACCTTTCCATTAACTATTGTATATTCAATAACTCCCAGACCTTTCCAGCCTATAAATGGGGAGTTGTTAGCTTTTGATAAAAAATTATTTTCATCTATTTCAAATCTTTTATTCAAATTTAGTATTGTCAAATCTGCTGGAAGTCCTGGTTTTACCATTCCTCTTGTTTTTAGATTAAGAATTTTAGCAGGATTGGTTGAGAACAATTCTATTAATCTTTTTAGATTTATGACTTTTGATCTTACAAGTCTATCATATATTACAGAAAAAGATGTTTCCAATCCAATCACCCCGAATGGTGCAAATTCAAATTCTTTATCCTTTTCATCTCTTGTATGTGGAGCATGATCAGAAATAATACAGTCTATTGTTCCATCCTGGAGCCCTTTTATCAATGCAAGCCTATCTTGTTCGGTTCTTAAAGGTGGTTTAACTTTATAAACTGTATTATATGTTGTTATAAGTTCTTCGTTTAAAAGAAGGTGATGAGGAGTTGCATCAGCAGTAACTCTAATTTTTTTCTTTTTTGCGTTTTTTATAAGATCAATGGATCCAAAAGTAGAAATATGAGCAAGATGTAATTTTGATTTAATTCTTTCTTGAAGTATGATATCTCTTGCTACTATTACTTCTTCTGCTGCATTTAAGATTCCTCTTAATCCATACTTATATGAAATAAATCCTTCATTTACCTGTCCATCACCTGAAATTGAATGGTCTTCAGGATGTTCTATTATTGGTACATCAAGCATTTTTGTGTATTCAAGTGATTTTCTTATTAAATCAGCACTCATTACACATCTTCCATCATCAGAAAAACCAACTGCACCTCCTTCAACAAGATCATCCATTTGGGTTATATTTCTGCCTTCAAGATTCATTGAAATTGCTGCAATTGGAAAAATGTTTACAATTCCAGCTTCTTTTGATCTTGCAATAATATATTCAGTAACAGTTCTATTATCATTT
>JAUWNT010000061.1 GCA_030612495.1 Candidatus Aminicenantota bacterium | reverse complement strand
AATTCAGGAAAAACAATATCGTTAGAAGACCAGTGAAATATGATATGCATATAAAAGGTCATAAATAGAGTTTTTAATCTCCCTTATTTTTAAATTTTATCTTTAAATGCTCAAAAGTGATTTAGGTTTTATTTGTAGGGGTAAATGGCAATTTACCCTAATCAACCCCTAACCACGATTTTACTTCTTTTTGTTGATATATATATTTTTGATTTTGATGGAGGGGAAGAGGGTTTGGCCTTTGGCTTTAGAATTTTGGATTTTTTTAACAATATCCATGCCCTTGATTACCTTACCAAAAGCGGCAAATCCCTGGCCATCGGGATTCCGTTTGCCTCCAAAATCAAGCTCCGGCTGATCATTGATACAGATAAAAAAACTGGAACTGGCACTACCCGGTGCATCTCTGGCCATGGAAACCACTCCGTCTTTATGGAGAATGGTTGTCTCTTTGGTGGTCTCATGTTTGATAGGGTCAAAATTATCCTTGCAGGATGCTACCAAAGCTTGGATTACCTCAATCTTTACCTTATCTGAGGGTTGATTATCCATTTTTACAGTTCTATGAAACACGGTATTATCATAGAGACCTTTTTTTACATATTTCAGGAAATTATTAGCAGTGATTGGTGCTTTTTGAAGATAAATTTCTATAACAATCTTAACTGATTCCGAATCAATGATCACTATGATATTCTTAGAAGAGTATAGAGGATTCCAGACCAGGATCAGTGTTACCATTAACCCCAAAAAGCATTTTTTGATTTAGGCCTCCCAATTATTAATAACGTAATGTCCAAAACTTTTAAAACACTATGATATTGAATTAGATTTTTAATTTCAAGTCTTTGTCTAAAACACTTATTAGATGGACTAATAGTTGATTGGCTGATGAAATTCTTAGGAGTTAGGAGATAGGAGGTAGGAGTCCCTCAAAACTCAAAACTGTCTTGGTTGAATGCTTCTTTTTTTAACTCAAAACGTAACACTCAAAACTCAAAATTAATGCTAAAATGAAAGACCTGTACCCGAGTCCCTCTATGGATGATCCGTTTGTCTTGTTATTCTAGATCCTTATAAATTGCATTGATCAATCTGGCTTCATTTTCTTTGAATTCTTTTAATATCTCTTCTAAGGTTTTACCTTTTTTTATTAAAGTTTTAACCTTTTGTTGATATTTTCTCATCTGATCGATATGGTTTTTAATAGTTTTTCTATCTGCTATTTTACTATGACCACTGCAGAATTTCTCAGCATCTAATGTTTTAAGCATATTGGTAAGGGTTTTAACATGCTCAAAAGAATTACCACCTTTATAAGAATGAATAAGCTGAGGAATTTCTAAAAATATTTGATCTCCTATAAAAGCTGTTTTTTCTTCTGAAAAGTAGACAACAATATCTCCAGCTGTATGCCCGATACCGAAATACCATAATTCTATTTTTCTCGAATCTAGATATATATTCATTTTGTTCTTAAAAGTTATTGAAGGAATAAATGGTACTAAATCAGGTTTGCTCCAAATGGATGGTTCCCCATTTCTTTTGGCATGAAAAAAATCCTTTCTGCAATTATTATGAGCAATAAAAGTAACTGTTTTTGGAAAATATTGGTTTCCTCTAACATGATCACTATCACTATGCGTATTTATTAGGTATTTAATTGGATTATCAGTTAATTCTTTAATTTTTTTTATTACAGCATCTACAGAATTTTTAGTCATTTTTGCATCGATAACAAGAACTCCATTATCACCTATATATAATCCACCCTGTGCACCTTGCCCCCCTAAAATTTCATATAAATTTTTAGAAATCTTTTTCAATTCAACAGGTTTGATCTTTCTTTCTTTAGCAAAAGATAAAGATAAGGAAACATAAAAAACTACTATAAATAAAACCAAAATCTTATTAAATTTTTTTAACATTTTTTCTCCTCCCTGGTTTTTTATAACTAATATAATTTTTTTAGTCAAGAAGACTAATTGTACTTGAAAACATGAAAAGTAATCAAAATTAATGTTATAACAAAGAGAATAAATAAGGGATGAGAGAGAATCAATACTTCAAAAGATCGTTCCTTTTATTACTTATAAAAAGATGATAAAATTCATAGGGAGGTTAAAATGGTAAAGAAATTATTTTATTATACCCTTGGATTAATTTTTATTCTTTGTGTTATTTCTTTGGATCTTTCAGCCACTTACTCCATTGTTGCATACGATAAAGGAAGCGGCCAGATAGGGGTTGCAGTCCAGTCACATTGGTTTTCTGTTGGCTCATTGGTATTATGGGCTGAATCAGGGGTTGGAGCAGTAGCGACACAATCGTTTGTGGAACCCTCCTATGGCCCGCTTGGATTGGAATTGATGCGAACAGGAAAGTCAGCTCAACTGGCTTTGAAAGGTTTGTTGGCTTCTGACCCCCATGCTGATGTTCGTCAGGTAGCTATAGTAGACATCAGCGGTAATGTCGCAGTTCATACCGGGAAGATGTGCATTTCCGAGGCTGGCCATTGCTCGAAAAAGTATTCTGGAGGTGGATTTACTTGTCAGGCCAATATGATGGAAAAGAATACTGTTTGGAATGCCATGCAAAAGGCATATGAAAATACAAAGGGAGAACTGGTGGACAGGCTGCTAGGAGCTCTGGAAGCAGCAGAAGCCGAAGGAGGGGATATCAGAGGGAAGCAGTCGGCTGCAATATTGGTGGTTAGAGTCAAATCCAGTGGTTCTCCATGGAATGACAGAATATATGACCTTCGGGTAGAGGACCATATGAGTCCTTTGAAAGAGTTGAGGCGTCTAGTAACTGTAGCAAAGGCTTATAATCATATGAATAGAGGAGATGGTTATTTGACTGTAAACAAAACCGAGGACGCGCTGAGAGAGTATTCCACAGCCATGAAGATATATCCTGGTAACCCGGAGATGATGTTCTGGCCGGCTGTTACTATGGCATCTTCAGGTAAAGTAGAACAGAGCTTACCCCTTTTTAAAAAGGTATTCATACAGGATAGGAGATGGGCAGAATTGCTGAAACGCCTCCCTGCTGTGGGGCAGTTCCCCAAAGACAAAGCATTGATGAAAAGAATCCTATCATTAGTACCGAATAAAAAACAGACTAATAAAAGTACTATCATTGATGAATGGGCAACAATAAAAGCCCCGCCGCCTCCAGAGCTTAGACCTGTGACAGTAGATTTAAAAAACACTGCACTACTAATTTTAGATATTCAAAAAGGGAATTGTAATGCAGAGAGGAGACCACGTTGTATAGATTCTATTGAAAAAATAAAAAAATTGCTTGTAAAGGCAAGAACACATGGAATTTCTGTAATTTACAGTCTTACGAGTAGTGCGAGTAAATCAGATATAAAAGATGAGGTTGCACCGAAAAAAGAAGAACCTATTGTTAAATCAGGAGCGAATAAATTTTACGGTACGAGGTTGGAAGCGATTTTAAAGGATAGAGGAATTAAGACAGTAATAATCGTAGGTACATCCGCTCATGGTGCGGTTATAAATACAGCTACAGGAGCTGCTTTGAGAGGTTTTCAGGTGATAGTACCTGTTGATGGTATTTCATCCAGTGATCCCTACGCAGAACAATATACAGCATGGCACTTAGTTAATGGCCCTGGTTCCAGAAGGAGAACAACCTTAACTCGAGTTGACTTGATAGAATTTTAAATTTCTTGCAAGCTAAAACATAACAATTATTTTTATAAGAAAAAGGGGATCAGGTCTTGTTTTTACAATCTTTTTTATAATAAATTTTATCTTTAAGCTGTCAAATTTGTTGCCTGCATCCAGGCCTTTTTTACAAAGAAAGTAGCGGTTTGATTTATCAAACCCTTTTCGTTTATTTTTGTTTATATATTTTATTTCGATGGCCTATGACCATGATGTTTATCTCTTTCTCATTTTCATTGATAGTATAGATAATGCGAAAATCACCAATACGAAAACGATACATTCCCTTAAACATCCCCTTTAACGGTTTACCCAATGAGCCAGGCTCTTTTATGAGATAGTTCTTTATTTTATCAATTATTTTCCCTGCTTGCTTTTTATCAATTTTTTTAAGATCATCAACTACTTTATCATTCCATTTAACTTTATAATTCAAGTTGTTTCTCCACCTCTTCTGTACTCAAGTATTTTGCATGCTTATCAGTCATCCTTTCCAAAGCCATATATGCATATTCCAGGTCTTCTATGTTTTCCTCTATTAACTGTTTTATAAATGAGCTTTTTGTTCTTCTTGTCTTTTTTGCAAGTTTATTAAGTTTTTCAAAAAGCTCATCAGGTATTCTTACACTTAAACTGGACATTTAATCCACCTCCGTATTGATTGTAATACAAATACTACAAAATTTCAACTTTTCAAAGAATTTTGTTTTAAAATAAATAATAAATTCCATTTTTTTGTCAACAGGAAAATTTTAATTCAAAAGGCAGAATTCAGTGTTAGTGTCTGTGACAGTGTGAGAAGCGTTCAGCATTCAGCTTTTTTTTAACTCAAAACTGTTTTTGCTGAATGCTGAACGCTGAACGCTTCTTCCACATCCACCCATCTACACATCTACTCATCCACCCATCACTATTTAATTTTCCCTTTTTACTTTTTCGATATTGTTGACTTTTATTTCTGTTAATATAAAATAAGAAATTGGATGTGTAATGATGAATATTGATTACAATAAAAATCAAATGAAAGATCTAAAGGATTTATTAAAAAAAAAAAAGATATGGATTTCTGAATCCGAAGTAAAAAATAAATTAGATAAAGTTATAAAATCACAGAAAATATTTCCTTTACAGCAACAAAGAGCATTATTAATAAAACTTTTGTGTATTTATGAGAAAAAAAAACAAAAACAAGTAATAATTCTTGAAGAATTGAGCAAAAAAAAGCAATCTGTAACTCTCGTTTTAGGGGTTCTTGCTGAAGATTGGCCAGGTATGTCTAATTCTATTATTGGAATTATTCACCATAAAGCTAAAAATATCTTATTTATAAAGGGTATTACTGTTGAATACGAGACAAAAAGAATTGGAATTGTAATTTTAGCTTTCAATATTACCAGTAACAAAGAATATGAGAGATTTATTGAGGAAAAAAGAAAATTAATAGCTACAATACGAGAAGCATCTGTTGGGACTGAAAATAAATACTTGTTGCTTGAGGATGAAACTATTAAGTTTGAAATCTATAATAAAATTGTTGCAAGAATAAATAGATTATATAAAGGTAAGGATGTTTCAAAATTAATTGGAGAAAATGGAGAAGCTTTGAAATTTGTCTCCTCAACATCCCGTGAATATCTAGGAGAGAGAAAATTAAAAGATTTAGCAAATTTGGTGATTGATAATTATAAGTTTCAAGAGGAGGTGAGAAATTCTTTAGCAGATGAAGTTATAAAAATTAAGAATATAGAAACAAAATATGAAAAATTGACAGGCATAACCTTTGTTTGTAAGGAAGTTTTGATCTCTATAGAAGATTTTTTGAAAATTTTAAATTATATTGTACCAGAGTACATTATAAAGCATCATAAAAGCTTTGTAACTAATGATGGTATTCTTTTATATAGAATTGAAATCGTTGACAGAAATGGGGAAGCATTAGACTCGGGTGCTACCAAATCAATCGAAAAATCTCTTAAGAAATTAATTGAAACTTCTTATAAAAAACAATTTACTCGGATAAAGTCTGTGGGTGGTTTTGAACATTATGCTCGAGCTATAATACCTTTTTTAATGCTTGAGTTTAAAAAGACTAATATTACGCAAGTTTTTATTAATGCTGATAAAAAGACTGATTTTTCAATTGATATGAAATTAACTATTGTAAGCAGAAGCTTGAAAAAGAAAAGGGTTTTTGATTTAATTGCGAAACTGGAAAAGTTTCCTGGTATAGAAGTAAATTCTGCGATTCCTCCTAAGATTTATGCTAACCATGTTGTAATAGATATATTAAAATTAAATGTTTACTTGTCTGAGTTTATTTCAATAAAAGAGGTTTTTAGCAATATAAATGGTATTTTGAAAAAAGTTTATGGAAAAATCAGGGATTTTGATCAATGCTTTAGAGAGATTGATATAAAAATTTTGAATGAGTTATTAGAAAAAACAGATTATATAAATCCAGTATTAGTAAGGGATGTTTTTTTTAATTTTGATGAACTGTACAGAATTGAAATTAGCTTTGATCTATTATATGAGGTGATAAGATTCTGTTCGGATGTAATAGAAAAATCAAGTGAAAAAAAAGATATTGAAGTCTTATATAAATATAAAAATCTAAAGCACTTAGGTCGCACAATATTTGTAATCTCTTATGTTAGACAGAAACATTTACTTGGTAAGATTGTAAAAAAAATGAAGGATTTTGATATATACTTTACAAAAGTAGATAGGAACCAAAAGACTTATTATATTATGATTATATCTAAAGATAATAAGATAGTGGGTGAAGATATTATAAAAAATATAGAAGATTATATAAAACATGTTTATAAGGGAAATGAAGTCCAGTAATTAAGAAAAGATTAATAATCTCATAAACTATTGCTTAAAAAAGTATAAAAACCATGATTGTGCTTAGTGTAAAGATATGATATAATAAGCTATGAAGAAGATTAAATTATTCCTTATTTTATTAATTGTTATTATAACTCCAATTTATGCTTATGTAGGACCAGGAGCAGGTTTTGCCTTTTTGGGCTCATTTTTCTTTATATTTGTTGCCTTTTTCCTTGCGATATTTAATTTATTAACTTTTCCTGTTAGGACTTTTATAAAATTTTTAAAAAGAGTTAAAATTCTTAAAAATGCGAAATACAAAAGGGTTATAATTATTGGATTTGATGGAATAGATTATAACTTAATGAATAAATTTTTAAAAAAAGATAAAGGGCTTAATAATTTCGAAAAGCTTTCTAAAGATGGTACTTTTTCTCCTTTATGGAGTACTGAACCACCGATTTCACCTGTTGCTTGGTCAACATTCTCAACTGGTGTAAATCCAGGAAAGCATAACATTTTTGATTTTCTAACTACTGATAGAAGAACTTATATGCCCAAATTGGCTACTTCTGATATACTTCCTCCAAAGAGGATTATAAAATTGGGTAAGTTTGCTATCCCTGTTTCAAAGCCTAAAATTGAATGGATGAGAAAGAGTAGAAGTTTTTGGAAAATTGTTAGCAGTAAAGGGATTTTTTCAACTGTATTAAGGGTCCCATTCACTTTCCCTGCTGAAAAATTTTATGGCTGTATGCTTTCCGGGCTTGGTACTCCAGATTTAAGAGGTTCCCAGGGAAGTTTTACTTTTTATTCAGATGGGGATAAAGAAGGTTTTGATATTTCTGAAGGTGTTTTTGAGAAGCTGGAGAAGATTTCTGAGAATGAATATAAAGCTATTATAAAAGGTCCAGGGAATCCTTTTTTAAGTGGTAATCCTGTTCTACAAACTGAATTTAAATTAACCATAAATAGGGAGAATAAATCTGCTGTTGTTAAACTTGGTAAAGAGAAAATTGATCTTAAACAAGGAGATCTTTCTAAATGGACGAGAGTAGAATTTAAGGTTGGATTTATTAAGATATCTGGTATTGCTCAATGGGTGCTTGAAAGTATGGATCCAGTCAAGTTGTATCTTTCTCCCTTAAATATTGACCCTGCTAGTCCTTCCATGCCTGTTTCTCACCCAAAAATATTTTCTGTATATCTCACGAAAATGTTAGGACCATTTGCAACTCTGGGCATGGCTGAGGACACATGGGCATTAAATGAAAGAATTTTGTCTGAAGAAGCTTTTGTTCAACAGGTGTATAATAACCAAATTGAAAGAGAGAAAGTTTTTTTTGATTCATTCAAGAAATTTAAAAATGGCCTTATAGTCCAAGTATTTGAATCAACAGATAGAATACAGCATATGTTTTGGAGATATTTTAAAGACTCAGGTTCTCCAGCGGATAAGCCTTCAAAGAAAGAGGTTGTTACAAATGCTGTTTATAATATCTATAAAACAATGGATGACTTTTTAGGGAAATTGTTCAAAGTTATGAAAAAGGATGATTTACTAATAGTAGTTTCTGATCATGGTTTTGGCCCATTTAATAGGGAATTTCACCTTAATTCATGGCTTCATAAAGAGGGGTTTCTTATTTTAAAGGATGGGAAGATAGAAAGTGACAAGTGGTATGCGGATGTTGATTGGTCTAAATCAAAAGCTTATGGGCAAGGGTTGAATGGAATATTTTTAAATATGAAAGGAAGAGAAAAATATGGTATTGTGAATAATGGAAAGGAAGCTGAATCAATAAAAAATGAAATTAAAGAGAAATTAAAGAAAATAGTTGATCCTAAGACAAATAAACTTGTATTTAAAGCGGTTTATAAGCGTGAGGAGATTTATAAAGGTGCATATACTCAAAACGCACCCGATATTGTTGTAGGATATAATGTTGGTTGCCGTGTATCTTGGGAATCAGCAGTAAACTATGTTGGTAATAAAATATTTTCTGATAATATAAGAATGTGGAGTGGGGACCATGCATTTACAAGGGATCAGATACCGGGAATTCTTTTTTGTAACAGGAAAATAAACAATTTGAGCCCATCGCTTGTTGATATATCTCCAACTGTTCTCTCTGTTTTTGGGATTAAAAAAAAGCCCTTTATAGAGGGTAAAGATTTAGGAGTTAATTAAATTGAAGAGAAGAGAATTTATTAAAAATACAGGTGTTTTGCTTGCAGCATCTCCATTTATGAATTTTGCATCAAATTTCTCATCACAAAAAAGAATGATTGTTCTTGGCATGGATGGTATGGATCCTTTAATAGTTTATAATTTGATGAAAAAAGGAGAATTGCCAAATTTAAGGAAACTTGCTGAAATGGGATCTTTTACAAAGCTCAGGACTACGATTCCTCCGCAGAGCCCGGTTGCATGGAGTAGTTTTGTAACGGGAGCTGATCCCGGAGTTTATGGTATTTATGATTTTATTCATAGAGATCCGTCAAATTATTTTCCAATTTTCTCACAATGTGAGACAATCCCCTCTGAATGGATTGTGAAAATCGGGAAATATAAAATACCATTAAAGTCAGGGGAGGTTGTTTTAAAGAGAGAAGGTACAGCTTTCTGGGATTACCTTGAAAAGAGGGACATTGAAGCTACAATTTTTAAAGTTCCAGGTAATTATCCGCCATCGAAAAGTGGACAAAGGACTATTTCAGGTATGGGAACACCAGATATTACAGGTGGGTATGGAATGTATACTTTATATACCACAGATGAAGAAGAAGCACAAAAGGATATTTCTCCGAGCCATCTTTATTATGCTTATATAAATGAAAATGATGTGATGGAAGATGGCATCATTGAAGGACCAGCAAATGACTTGATAAAAGAGGGTGAGAATATAAGTGTTCCTTTTAAAGTATATTTGGATTACAAACATAAGACAGCAAGAATAGATATCCAGGGTAAGGAGATATTAATATCTGAGAAAGAGTACTCGGATTGGGTAGAAATCGAATTTCCTTTAATAGAAAATCTAAAAAGCATTTATGGTATGGTAAAATTTTACCTTCTTGAGCTTGGGAAAAGGTTCAGATTATATATATCTCCTGTTCATGTTAGCCCTGCTCATCCTGCAATGACTATAAGTACTCCTTCGCATTATAGTAGGGAATTGGCAGAAAAAAACGGTTTGTTTCATACAATAAGTTTGCCAGCTGATACAAAGGCCTTAAGCCAGCAGACATTTTCAATGGAAAATTTTCTGACCCAGAATGAGTCTGTTTTTAATGAGAGTGAAAAAATTTTTGATTATGAATTCCAGAGATTTTTAGATAAAAAGAAAGGATTTCTATTTTTCTATTTTTCAGAGCTTGATCAGGGTCAGCATATGATGTGGGCTTTGAATGATAAGCAGCATCCTTATTTTCATGCTAAAGAGAGTAAGAGATTTTGGAATGAAAGAGACGAACTTTATAGAAAACACGATAGAATCCTTGGTAAAGTGCTCAAGAAATTGCCAAAGGATGTACCTATTATTGTTATGTCAGACCATGGATTTGCACCCTTTAGACGGAAAGTTAATATTAATACATGGCTTTATAAAGAGGGATATTTGAAATTGAGTATTAATGAGCTATCTGATGATATCTCTATTCTTGAATATGCTGATTGGAGTAGAACTAAGAGTTATGCAATTGGTTTAAATGGTCTTTATATTAATTTAAAAGGGAGAGAGAGAGAAGGTGTTGTTACAAAAACGGAAAAAAGGAAATTACTTGAAGAAATTAAATCAAAACTTGAAATGTTAAGGGACCCGTTAAATGGAAAGAAAGTTATAAGTAATGCATATATATCAGAGGATCATTTTTCTAAAGATTTTCTTGGTAGAGCTCCAGATATAATTATTGGATATAATAGGGAGTATAGAACCGATGATTCTTCTGCTATTGGGAATTTAGTATCAAATTCAATAGAAGATAATTTGAACTGGTGGTCAGGGGACCATTGTATTGATCCTGCAAAAGTGCCAGCTACTTTTATTTCAAATTTTAAAATAAATAAAAAATTTCCTGCTATAAAGGATATTAGTCCAACAATTCTAAAACATTTTGGGATTAATCCCCCTCCATCTATAACAGGGAAATCATTAATTTAGGAGGAAGAAATGGCAAAGAAAGTAAAATTAAGTAAAGAGAGTTTACAAAAGGCTGAAGAAATTATTACTTTTCATGGTTATTCATCTCTTGATGAATTAATTGAGGATTTAATAAATAAAGAATATGAAAAAATTAAGTCTGATGATAATAAAGAAGAACTTGCTGAAAAGTTAACAGGCCTTGGTTATATCTCTTAAATGATCCAAAAAATAAATTGTTTTATAACAAAAACATTTAGTGTTGTTTTATTTCCTTTCAAATTTATAAATGATTTCTGGGGGATACTATTTTTAAGCATTTTATCATCATTTGTTGTATTAATAATTTATAAGTATGTTTCCTCCCCAAAAAGAATTAAAGAAGTAAAAAATAAGATTAAATCTAATATACTTGCAATAAGGATATATAGGGATTTCTGGAAAGTTATTTTAAGTTCTTTTTTTAAGAGCCTGTTTTATACATTGAAATATTTTATTTTGAATTTTGGTCCTGTTCTAATAATAATTTTGATCTTAGGTCCTGCTTTTATGCAAATGGAAATAAGATATGGGATGAGGCCCTTAAAAATTGGTGAGAGCTTTGTTGTAAAAGCAAAATTTAGTTCAGATATCAATGATTTGAATATTAAACTTTTAAAGAATAAAAATTTTAAAACCTTAATGAACCCTGTTTTTATTAAAGCCAAAAAAGAAGTGAATTGGAAATTGGAAACGCTTAACAAAGGGTTTACTGAGGTTGAAATAAAAGTAAATAGTAATATATATAAAAAAAGATTAATTATTGGTGATTCAAAAAAAGCTCTTTCAAGAAAAAAGATGGCTAAATCATCGATTGATCATTTAATATATCCAGTGGAATCTCTTTTAGCTCAAAAAGGTAATCTGGAATATATCTATGTTAAATACCCTTCCAAACTTATATCCTTTCTTGGTTTTAAGATTCATTGGATAATATACTATTTGGTTTTTGTTACAATAATAGTACTTGCTCTAAGAAAAAGATTTGGAGTTGAGTTCTAACTAAAAAATCTTGATGAGCAAATTTTTGCTTGATTCATTTCGTGGTTGTATGAGATTTTTGTTTCGTTTCACACGAAATTTGTCTTAATTGAGCATAATTTTTTTATTTGAAAAAAGATCATAATAATGTTATAAATTGTTTATGAATATTCAGAAACATATTGAATATTGGGAGAAATCTGCGAAACACGATTTGGAGACGGCTGAATCTCTTATCCGAGAAGAAAAATTTGATTGGGCACTTTTTCTTTCTCATCTGGTTTTAGAAAAAATTATTAAAGCAATTTATATTAAGGAAAAGAAATCTTTCCCACCAAGAACTCACAACCTGATTTTTCTATTAAAAGAAGTGGATATTAAAATTAGTGAAAGTGATGAAGATTTTTTTGATGAGGTGAACACATTTAATATTTCAACAAGATATCCAGATGAACAGTTTAAATTCTATAAGCTTTGTACAAAGGAATTTAGTTTAGATAAATTCAAGAAGATCAAGGAAAAATACGAATGGCTAAAACAAAAGATAGAATAAAAGATATAATAAAAAGACTATTAATTGCTTTAGAAGAAAATGGTATCAATATATCAGAAGCTTATCTGTTTGGTTCATACTCAGATGGAACAAACACAAAGAATAGTGATATTGATATTGCTTTGATTTCAAATGAGTTTACAGGTATTCTTTACATAGATATAAAAAAAATAGGCAGAATTGTTAGAAATATTGACTACAGAATAGAGACTCATACGTTCAATAATTCGGATAAGGATAATTCTTTGTTTTTACAGGATATAATAAAAAGGGGCAAAAAAATTGCATAAAAATATAGAGATAGAAAACATTATTTGCTGTTAAAAGTGTTTGTTGAATTGTTTTAATTATCTGGGTT
>JAUWNT010000077.1 GCA_030612495.1 Candidatus Aminicenantota bacterium | reverse complement strand
TTCTATAACATTCAGTTCATTTTTTTCTGTGATTTCTTTTTCTCTGTTGTTCAATATAATCTTCATTTTATTAACCTCTATGTTCTATTATTTTTTTAATATATCAAGTACTATTTCAATAACCTGATTAGCCTGCATATTTGCAACTATTCCAACTTTTGGAGCAAGAGGCGGATTAATTTCAGAGATCTCTGTTTTTTCGTCACCACAAATATATAATTTGTCGATCCTTCTTGTTTTTATCTCTATATTTTTACCATACCCGGCTATGCCTAAACCTGAGACTATATATTTATCAGGCATTTGTGAGAGAATTGTTTCAATTACCATTTGTTTTGTCTCAGCAAGGTCAACTGCTTCAACAATAACATCACAATCTTTGAAAATCTTAATGATTTTATCTGAATTTAATTTCAGATCATATGTATATATTTCTACATCTGGATTAATTCTTGATATATTTTCCTTTAGAGCGAATACTTTTTTCTCTCCAATTTGATCTAAAAAATAATATTGCCTGTTTAAAATACTCTTTGAAACAATATCATAATCAGCAATTACGATTTTACCAATTCCAATTCTGGCCAAACTAACTGCACAATTAGATCCAAGCCCACCCGCACCAGCAATGCCTATACAGTATTTTTTTAATTTCTCTGAAAGAGTGTTCAATTTATAATGATTCTATTTTCATTTTTACTTTCTATGATTTGGCCTATTAAGTAGAATTTTTCATCTAAGGAATTCATAATGTTCTCAACTTTTGTTAGATCATTTTTATCTATAACCAGAACCATTCCTATTCCCATATTAAACACTCTATATCTCTCTGCTTCATCTATTTTTCCAGCATCAATTAGAAACTGAAAAATTTGGGGAATTTTCCACACTTTTTCAATCTGAGCACTCTTATCTTTAGGTAAAATTCTTGGGATGTTATCAATAAAACCTCCACCTGTAATATGTGCAATTCCTTTAACTAAATTACCCTTAATTAATTTCATAACAGGTTTAAGATATGATCTGTGAGTTTCAAGTAGTTCTTCACCTATTGTTCTTGAAAATCCTTGAGCAATTGTATCGACTTTTAATTTTAATTTTTCAAACACAATTTGCCTTGCAAGAGAATAACCATTGGTATGAAGGCCTGTTGAGGGTAATCCAATTAGCAGATCACCCTTTTTTATTTTTTTACCATCAATTATTTTGTTTCCTTCAACTATACCAACAATAAAACCAGCAAGGTCATATTCTTTATTGTTGTAAAACCCAGGCATTTCAGCAGTCTCTCCACCAAGAAGTATAAAATCGTTTTCTATACATGCGTTTAAAATTCCTTTAACTATATCAGAGACTACATCAGGATCTACTTTACACATGCCAATATAATCAAGAAAAAATAAAGGTTTTGCTCCATACACCAGAATATCATTCACACAGTGATTCACAATGTCTTTGCCAATAGTGTCATGCTTTTCCATCATAAATGCTATTTTTAATTTTGTTCCTACTCCATCAGCAGAAGAGACTAAAACAGGATTTTTTATTTTTTGTTTAAGCGGGAAAAACCCACTAAATTTTCCAATCTCACGGATTCCTAACTTTTTAACCATTTCTTTTATCTTATTTACAGCCTGATTTCCCTTATCAATGTCAACACCAGCTTTAGAATACATACTTTCGGACATTATTTTACCTCCAGGTTAAATCTTTTTTTCATGCTCGAACTTCTTAAAAATTTTATTTATACCAGACAAGAAATCTTTTTCAGAAAAAGCTTTATTAAGTTCTAATTTTGTACATAAAGAATTTATTTCCTTGTCTTTAAAGATCAATTTTCTAAAATTTTTCTTTTCTGTCCATGATTCAAGGGCACTCTTTTGTACTAATTCATAAGCTTTTTGTCTTGGCATGCCTTTATTTACAAGTAAAGTTAACACCTTTTGAGAATAATATACTTCATTTGTAATATCAAGGTTTTTCTTTATGTTTTCCGGGTAAATATTAATGTTTTCAATAACATATGATATTTCATCCAATATAAATGCGGTTATGTGGAATGAATCAGGGAAAATTATACGTTCTGAAGAAGAATGTGAAATGTCCCTCTCATGCCATAAAAGATTATTTTCAAAAGCTACTGACAAATTTCCTCTCAAGAGCCTAGCCAATCCGCAGATTCTCTCGCTTTTTACCGGGTTTTTTTTATGGGGCATTGATGAAGATCCCTTCTGCCCTTTTGTAAAGGGCTCTTCAACCTCAAGAACTTCTGTTCTTTGAAGATGTCTTATTTCAATAGCTATTTTTTCTATTCCAGATACCATACTTGCAATAGCATATATAACTTGCATATGCCTGTCTCTTTGAATTATTTGTGATGAAACTTTACAGGGTTTTAAATTCAACTTCTTTAAAGCTATTTCTTCTCCTTCAGGGGGGAAATGAATATATGTTCCAACAGAACCGGAAATTTTCCCTACAGATATTATCTCCTTTGCATTTATCAATCTGTTTATATTTCTCTTTATTTCTTCATACCATATAAGATATTTAATGCCAAATGTAACAGGCTCAGCATGAATTCCATGAGTTCTTCCGATAGATTGCAAATCTTTGTATTTAAATGCTTCTTGAATTAAGATGTTTTTTGATTTATCTGCTTTATTTATGATTATTTTAAGGGATTCATCTATTAACAGGGAGAGAGCAGTGTCAACAATATCGTATGATGTAACTCCCATATGAATATAAGCAGAATCCTTTCCAATATGTTCTTCGATTGAGGTTAAAAATGCAATAACATCGTGTTTTACTTTCTTTTCTACCTCATTGATCCTTTTTATATCAAAATCAGCTTTTTTTTTGATATTTTTTAAACTTGTTTTTGGGATTTTGCCAAGCTCGTACCAGGTCTCTGCTATTGCAAGTTCTACTTCAAGCCATTTTCTATATTTATTTTCTCTATTCCATATCTTTGAAATCTCATCAACTTCATACCTTTCTATCATATAAGCTCCTTAATTTTGAAAACACAATTTTTATCCTGTTGCTTTGGTTACTGCAATGTTTACAAGCTCAAGATACTTTTCATAGGTGTAATTCTGTTTATAAAATTCTATTGCGTTTTTTGATACTATTTTACCTCTTCCTGATACAGCATCTTTTATTCCTGTTGCAAATTTTTCAGGTTCAGGATCTGTTAATATAGCTATATTTTTATTTAATGATTGAGTGTGAGTATATAAGTTTGTAGCAACAATAGGGACTCCTGCTTTTAAATAGGAGTAAATTTTTAAGGGGATGTTTGTGCCCAGGATTCTTGGTGACACAAGTACATCTGATATTTTTAAGAAGTAAGGGATTTCATAAGGCTGTTTTCTTCCAAGAACAATTACTCTTTGCTCTAATGCTTTTTCTTTTAATATATTTTTTATCTCTTTTATCTGTTCTTTTTTCCCACCCACCAGTACAAGACAGAAGTTCTCATCAAGATATTTCATGCTTTCAATCACTAATGGGATGCCCTGGTATTTTTCAAAAGTTCCAGTATACATAATTACCTTTTTATTTTGAACTCCCAATTTATTTCTTATATCATTTATCTTATCTTTATCTAATAATTCAGGAGCATCATCAATAAAATTTTCGATAAGAGTTAATTTTTTTTTATTGGTTATTGTTGATGAGTATTGAAACAGGGATTTACAGATTACAATTGTAGACTTAGCATTTTTCAAAGAGATTTTTTCAATCATTTTAAAAAAAGAGATAATTATCTTTGATTTTGTAAATTTGAAATTGTCCATCTGTTGAACAAGAGAGGAGTGCATGTCATAAAGATGGGGAATTCGGGTTATTTTGTTGAAAACAGTCCCAATAATGTTTGCCTCTTCATGAGTATGAATCAAATCATATTTTTTTTTTATAACTCTTCCAATAACTTTGATGACAAGAAAAATATCAAGAATGATTTTTGAAAATGATGGTCCTGTTTTAACTTTGTTTATAAATGGGGGTTTAGCACATCTGAAAATTTGTAAACCTTTAAATTTTTTATCCTCACCAAATGGGTAGGTTACAAGGTCTATTGAATGCCCAAGATCAATTAAACCCTTAATTCTATAATACTCGGAAAATGGGGTACCCCTTGGTTCAAAAAAGGGCTCAGGTGCTATCATCAATATTTTCATTTTCGAATCCGATTTTATCTCTTACTGAATATGTGTTGTGATGAAGCCCCTCATTATATATTTTTGTGAGCATTTCTGCTATTAATCCAAGAGTAATGACCTGGAATCCAAGAAAAACCAAAAGAATTGTAAGAAATAAAAGGGGTCTGTCAGCTATTGAGTGTCTTAAAACAAATTTTTCATAACTCAGGGAAATACCTGTTAAAAATCCGGCTCCTATCATTAACATGCCCAAACCACCAAAAATTTGTAGAGGCCTGTGAGAAAAGGAGAGCAAATATTTAATGGATATAAGATCGAGTATTACTCTAAATGTCCTCCCTATACCATATTTTGATTTTCCAAATTTTCTCTTTCTGTGATTTACAGGGATTTCGATCGATCTAGTTCCGAATTTTGAAGCAATTGCAGGTATATACCTGTGCATCTCACCATATAAGGTGAGGTTTTTTACAACCTCTCTTTTGAATCCTCTTAAAGTGCATCCATAATCATGGAGTTTAACTTTAGTTATAAAAGAGATTAATCTATTTCCAAAAAAAGAGGGTATTTTCCTTGTAAGAAGTTTATCTTTCCTGTTTTTTCTCCAGCCATTAACAATATCATAACCCTCTAATAATTTACTAATAATAACAGGAATGTCAGCTGGATCATTTTGTAAATCAGCATCTAACGTGACGATAATATCTCCCTTGCAAAAATCAAAACCTGCAGCAATTGCAGAGGTTTGACCGAAATTTTTCCTGAAATTAATAATTTTAACCCTATTATCTTTTTTATTTAATCCTAATAATTTTTGAAATGAATTATCAGTACTCCCATCGTTTACAAAAACAATCTCAAAATCTTTGTATTTCTTCTCAAGGGAAGAAATAATTTCATTATATAGGGGGGTTACATTTTCTTCCTCGTTGTATACCGGGATAATAATAGATATAAAAATTTCTTTCATAGAGTTTTTTAACATATTTTCAAATTCTTTACAATAGCTTAAACTTTGTAATATGCTTTTTAATGGCATTAATTTGTGTAAAAAGGCTTGTTTTTTTTTTATCAATTTATTATTATTATTACATTAGGAGTTTAAATGAAAGATATAAATTTGTTGATAGAAAAGTTAAAAATAGAAGTTGAGAGGAAAGATTCAAAAGAGGCTTTTAAAAATGTTATTTATGAGATCTCAACATTTTATACGGAAAATTTGAATGTAAAGGAAGAAGAGGTTTCAATATTGATAGTAAATGATGAAAAGGCAATATTATTATTTGTATGTCCCACGTTTCTTGTGGATTCAGGGATGATTCCAGTAAGCTCTGATGATGCTATTGCTTCGAGAATTTTTAAAACAGGTAGACCCTTGCTTGAAAATAATCTTCAAGCGCAAAGGCATCTAAGTGTATTCGAAATAATTCCAACTCCTGATAATAAGATAAAACCAATATGGAAAATGATCGGGGCTTTAATTTATGTAAATGATGAAAAACTTGGAGTTATTGAAATATCAAAAAGGGCTGTGACTTTTCCAGAAGTAGGAGAGGATTTTACTTCAAAAGAGGTAGAATTTCTTGAGAAATCAATCTATAAATTAGCACCTTTTATAAAAAAGACGATGCCAGAGGATATAGATGTAAAGATTTCATGAAAAATAGATTAAGAGAGATATTACTGGAAAAATCTGTTATAACAGGAAAAGAATTCAAACTTTCGTCTGGAAAGATCAGTGATTTTTATGTTGATGCAAGAGTTTCTACATTAGACCCGGAAGGGGCTTTTTTGTGTGGAAAATTGTTCTTAAAGATACTCAAAGATTTTAATGTAGATGCTGTTGGTGGTTACTCAATAGGTGCAGATCCAATTGTTTCTTCTATTTCTATTCTTAGCTTTTTGGAAAACAACCCTATTCCTGCTTTTATTATAAGAAAGGAGGAAAAATCATACGGTACAAGAAAGGCTATAGAAGGCAATTTCCCCAAAAATGGTAGAGTGGCAATTTTTGATGATGTTGTGACCTCAGGAGCGTCAATTCTAAAAGGAGCAAAACAGGTGGAGTCTCAAGGTTGCAAAATTGAAGTTATAATGGGACTTATTGATAGAGAGGAGGGAGCAAGAGAAAAAATCGAAGCTGCTGGATATAGATTTATTTCAATTTTCAAGAAAAGAGATCTGATTTAAGTTTTAGATTAAATTAAATAGAAAAAGAACCAAGCTTAGAGCCTTATTATTTGTTAATTTCAGAGAATTTTGATAATATAGATGTATGTATATAATGGGTATTGAGTCATCCTGTGATGAAACAGCAGTTTCAATTGTTGAAAGAGGAGAAAAAAACGGGGTGATAAATGAGCAGATAAAATCACAAATCCCTTTGCATTCAAAATATGGTGGGATTGTACCTGAAATCGCATCTAGAAATCATTATGAGGTTATTGATCATCTTACATTTAAGGTTTTGGAAAAGTCTAATTTAAATATAAATGATATTGATTTGCTTTCTTTAACCCAGGGCCCGGGTTTGATCGGTTCTTTACTTGTAGGGCTTTGTTTTGCCAAAGGCTTGTCTTTTTCAAGGAAAATACCAATTGTTCCTGTTGATCATATAAACGCTCATATTGAATCTGTATTTATTGATAATCAGGATATTCAATATCCTTTAATTGCTCTTGTTGTATCAGGTGGGCATACATCTATTTTTTACCAAGCATCAAAGTTTGAAACAGAAGTTCTGTCCAAAACAAGGGATGATGCTGTGGGTGAAGTTCTGGATAAGATTGCTAAATTTTATAATTTTGGTTATCCGGGGGGGCCAATATTTGATGGAATTTATAAACAGGGAAATAAAGAGAGATTTTCTTTTACCTTCCCAAGAATGAGTGATGGTTCGAATGATTTTTCCTTTTCCGGATATAAGACAGCTGTATTAAAATATTCAAGGGAATTTAGAATTAGAGTTAATACTCAGATTTTTTATGATTTAATGTCCTCTTTTTTACATTCTGTTATTGATTATCTGTTGAAAAAAACAAGCTCAGCAGTTAAAGATTTTGATATAAAATCAGTTGTTGTTGCAGGAGGGGTAAGTAGAAATTCTTTATTAAGAGAAAAATTTACTAAAGAATTTAAAAACAGCAATATTACGTTATATTTGCCTTCTTCACAATATTGTACTGATAATGCTTCTATGATAGCATGGTTGGGATATGAGAAATATATGAAATTTCCAGACCTTGATCTGTTTGATTTCTCTTTAAATTCTTATTCACGTGCTCTTTTTAAGCATAAAAAAAAGGTAAAATGAGGTTATTATGATAAGAGTTAGATTTGCTCCTTCACCAACAGGCTTTGTTCATGTTGGGAATGTTAGAACTGCTTTATTTAATTTTCTTTATTCAAAAAAAGGGAATGGAACATTTGTGTTAAGAATTGAAGATACAGATGTAGAGCGTTCTAAAAGAGATTATGAGATAAATTTAATAAATGATCTGAAATGGATTGGAATTGAGTGGGATGAAGGCCCTGACATAGGTGGAAAATTTGGTCCATATCGGCAATCTGAAAGAGTTGAAGTTTATAGAAAGTATGCTGAGAGATTAATTGCCGAAGATAAAGCATACTATTGCTTTTGCTCTAAAGAGGAGTTGGAAAAACAGAAAGAAGGAGCAATGAAACAGGGAAATTCTCCTGTATATGTTGATAAATGTAGGAACCTTGATATTGAAGAGTCGAAAATAAGGATAAAAAAGGGTGAAAAAGCAGCAGTGAGATTTAAAATTCAAAGAAATATTTATATTGAATTTAAAGATATGATCAGGGGCAATGTTAAAATTGATTCAAACCTTTTAATAGATCCTGTAATTGTAAGGTCAAATGGTATACCAGCCTATAATTTTTCAGTTGTTATTGATGATTCTTTGATGAAAATAAATCTTGTAATAAGGGGTGAAGATCATCTATCAAACACTTCACTGCAGATTTTAATATATAAGGCTATTGGCATTAAACCTCCAGAATTTGCTCATCTTTCAATGGTTATGGGACCTGATAACACAAAACTTTCAAAACGTCATGGTTCAACTTCTATTTTTCAGTTTAGAGAAAATGGCTACCTCCAGCAAGCATTATTCAATTATCTTGCATTACTTGGATGGTCGCCTGATAATGGAAAAGAAATTTTATTAAAACATGAGTTAATTTCTGCTTTTGATTTGAATAAAGTATCAAAGTCTTCTGCAATTTTTGACTATAAAAAATTACAATGGATGAATAGAGAGCACATAAGACTTATGAATGATGAAGAGCTTGGCAATGTTATGACTTCATTTTTGGAAAAAAGGGGGATTAAATTTAACCATGAAATAGAAACCTTTAAATGGATAGGTCAGGCTTCAAAAGTATTAAGTAATTATAAGCACCTTTTAACAGAAATATCAGAAGATTTTAAAGAGTTCATTTCAATAGATTATAGCAAGGAACTAATAAAGAAAATAAAAGATTCCGAAACCTCTATCAAAGTAGTATCTATGTTTTTTGAAGAGATAAGTGTGCTGGATTCGCCAATTGAATTTTCAAAAGTTGCTGAAATTCTAAAAAAGATTCAAGTACAAACAAAGATTAAGGGGAAAGAGCTTTATCATCCATTGAGAATCGCTTTAACTGGAAAAGAGTCTGGAATTGAGTTTAAAGAGTATATTCCAATAATAGAGAGAGGTTCTACTTTGAATATAGAGCCCTGTGTAAAAAACATGAAGTATAGGTTAATGGCTTTTCTAAAATGAAAGTTTATTCATTAAATGCATTAATAGAAGTTTTGAGTTCCGATGCTTCTCTTAATAATGTTTTTATAAGTGATTTAAAGAGAGGCAGAAAGGTCGCTATTATAAAGCAATTGTGTAAAGAGAAAGGAGTAACTTTTCAAATTGTTCCACAGAATGCAATTGATAGGAAAGCTGACTCTAGTAATCAGGGTGTATTTGCAGAGATATCTCCTGTTCGCTTTTATAAACTGGAAGAGATCTTAAGCGAGCAGAATAATGGTTTGATTTTGATTTTAGATAGTATTAATGATACTGGGAATTTAGGTGCAATTGTTAGAACAGCAGTCGCAGCTTCTGTTGATGGGATATTAATTCCGCGCAGGAAATCAGCTCCTATTAATGAAACTGTTTTAAAAACCTCAGCAGGCAGTCTGACAAAAGCAAAAATTGTTCTATCTAAAAACCTAATAAATGATATTAATACTTTAAAAAGAAACGACTTCTGGGTTATTGGTACACATATAAAAGAGGGTATAGAATACTATAAATATGATTTTAAATATAAAACAGCACTTATTATTGGTAATGAAAACAAAGGCATATCCCCATTACTAAAGAAAAACTCAGACCAGTTAATTTCAATACCTCATTCCTCGCAGGTTGAATCATTGAATGTTTCAACCTCTGTGGCTATTCTGCTTTTTGAGGCATTAAGACAGAGAATTACTTAACTGTTGCGAAAAGATCAGATCTTGAGATAAGAAGTTGTTTTTTGTCTCCATTTTTAATTTCTTCGCCAGCATATTTTCCAAAAATCACCTTATCTCCAACCTTAATCAATTTTTTAATTTCATCATCGGTTCCAACGGCTATTACTTTTCCAATGATTGGTTTTTCTTTAGCAGAATCAGGAAGAATTAGAGAGCTTTTTTTCTCCTCCTCTTCAACTGGTTCAACTAATACTCTGTCATCTAATGGTTGTATTTTCATTACACCCTCCTTTTATATTTTTAATCTTTTTATTTTAATCTCTTGACTCAATTTTTTATCCTAATCAATTAGCTTTTTTTAACACATTTTAACTTAGTTGTCAACTTCTGATGCTATAAAAACACAAATATAT
>JAUWNT010000275.1 GCA_030612495.1 Candidatus Aminicenantota bacterium | reverse complement strand
AATATAATTCTAATAATAGTTACAATTATCTTCCTGATCAGATTTATTGTTATTAAGTTTTGATTATTATTTCTTTTTATCTTTTTAAAGCAATTACAGCTCTGACCAATGATGCACCGGAAGCAAATCCGCAAACAAATAAGCCAATAGCATCAACAAGGTGAGTAACGTTTTTAAAATAAACCGCAATAGCAACACCTAAAAAAACAATACATATACCTAAGCTCCTTGCAAAACTTACCCTTTTAATCATAAAAACCCTCCTCTCTATTTTTTAGATAAAAAATATTTTCAATATTTGTATTACACTTGCTTATATTCGAATTTATCATAAACAAAATATAATATCAATTACTATTTGCATTAAGTAAATTAAAGAAGAGAGATGTTATAAAAAAATAAAAAAAAATTATCTATATATAAAAAATTGAAATCCTCTAATTCTTTATTATATAATAATTCAGATGAGGTATAAATGAATATTGAAGTAAGAACAGTTAAAACAAAAAAAGATTTAAAAAAATTTATTAAACTTCCTTTTGAAATTTATAAGCATAGTCCCAATTGGATCCCTCTTTTAATTATGGATGAATTGGAGATTTTTAACAAAAAAAAGAACCCAGCCTATGAAAAGTCAGATTCACGATTATTTCTTGCATATAAAGATGGGAAACCTGCAGGACGTATCGTTGGAATCATCAGCTACATTGCCAATGAAAAATATAAGACCCGGAATGTCAGGTTTGGCTGGTTTGAAGCAATTAATAATTTTGAGGTTTGTTCCGCACTTTTTAATGCAGTTGAAAATTGGGGTAAAGAAAATGGCATGAAAGCTCTGACAGGACCACTTGGCTTTACTGACCTGGATCCAGAAGGAATGATGATCCAAGGATTTGATGAGCAACCTACTATTGCCTCCAATTACAATCACCCCTATTATCAAGCATTGCTGGAAAAATATGGGTTTCAAAAAGAGATTGACTATATTGAATTTAAGGCTAAAATCCCCTCTGAAGAACAAATACCAGAAAAACTCTTGCGTCTTGCTGAGAGAATTAAAGAAAGAGGTAATCTAAAGATTTTGGAATTCAAAAAAAAGAAAGAGGTTACAAAAAGGGCTATAGAATTATTCTATTTGCTGGATGAAGCCTTTGACGAAATTTATGGCTCTGTGCCTCTTACTGACAAACAGATCCGATATTATGTAAAAAAATATATCCCATATGTACACAAGGATATATTAAAGGCTGTTGTTAATGAAAAGGATGAGATGGTTGGATTTATGATTGCTATGCCCAGCCTGACAAAAGGCTTCCAGAAAGCAAAGGGCAGACTACTTCCTTTTGGCTGGTATTATTTATTAAAAGCTTTGAAAACTTACAATGTTCTTGATTTTTATCTTGCAGGAGTTAAAAAGAAATATCGAGGTATGGGGGTTGATTTGTTAATGGTTATAGAGGTTGCTAAATCTGCACATAAAATGGGATTCAGGGACTCTGAATCCAATCTTGAATTAGAGACTAATACTAA
>JAUWNT010000265.1 GCA_030612495.1 Candidatus Aminicenantota bacterium | reverse complement strand
GAAGGATACTATTTTTGTATGGGTGATAACAGAGATAATAGTTATGATTCAAGATTTTGGGGCCCTGTTCCAGCAAATTACATAATAGGTAAACCCTGGAGGATTTACTGGTCATATATTTCATCCACAGATGATTATTTAACACCAGGAGTTTGGCACAAAGTAAAGGATATATTTAAGACAATAATAAATTTTTTCTCAAAAACTAGATGGAATAGAACAATAAAAAAGATTGAGTAGTTAGTATTGGATCCCCGGATTATGTAAAGTCATTTAGAGAAATATCAGAAAGTAATGAGTTTCAATAGATTTTTAATTTCAATGATTAAAATCAATTGAATATAATTTCAATTTGGTATTATTCGAAACTTTACCTTAAAAGAGATACGCATTCCATTCCTTTCGATATACACATCATACTGTGCTGGAGGAAGATTCGGGACCCTTATTTTAATTGTATGAGTATTCCATGATATAACCTGTGCATGAACATTACCAAACTTTACATGTCTATCACCCTGTGTAGGACTGAATAAACCATCCAAGCCAATAATAGATCCAGCTTGGGCTTCAGCAGGTATTGGATTCCCATTCTCATCTGTGAACATGCTACTCTCTAAATCCATATAAATAAGCACATGTTTTTTTTTGTTGGAAATTGTTTTCCCATTCTTTGTTATCCAGATGTCTTGAAATGTGCCAAACGGGAAATTATCGGGTAAACATACAATGATTTGATTTTTGATCCAGTATTCCATATTATTTGTTCCAAAGGAATGAGTTCCAACCCTCACAATTTTATTTCCAATATTATCTCCAAAGCCAGAACCATATAGGCTCAACTCAAAAGAACCAGAAGCACCCGGCCAATATCCTGTCTGCCCTATACGATCAATAAGTGCCCATACTTTCAATTTGATATATGAAGTATTATTTTTTTCATTTTTTTCAAGGATCTTTTTACCTGGATCCACAACTGCACCAAGATAATAATTACCAAGTGGTGTATTATCCGGAATTTTGCACATCCTGTGAAGCTTGAGAGAAATAGAAGCACCAGGTTCAAGGGTTTTTACACTAAGCCTTCCACCTTTTAGCAATACATCTTCACAAAAATTGGGAGAATAGGTAGCAAACTTAATTGGAAAACGAGTGTCTGTGGAGAGAACAATATCTACAAAAAAGTTTTTAGCTACAGCATCTCCAATATTCGTAACCAATACACGGATGCCTTTACCTGGAATTCCACCAGGAATGGTTGTTATGTCACTGCTTCCAGACAAGCCCCTAAATGTCTTTCTTTTAATAAAGATTGATCGAAAAGAAACAGTCAAATCTGGTAATTTTAATGTTGGTAGAGGCTTAATTTGTTGAACCTGTGAAACGCGACTTTTTTTTTTAATAGTAGTTTGGGATTTTATCTCTACTGAGATCAAAAATATAACAGCAGAGAAAATAATGATAAATGTTGTTTGAATCTTGTGTTTATTCATTTTTTACCTCCTTTTTGCTTAAAAATAAAATTTTAAATTTCATTTTTATACTATTATATAAAGAATATATAATAGATATCTCAAAAAAAAGCAAAAAAGTTGGATACTATTGATGAGACTAAAAATTAGATTGACATAGAACTAGATAAGTGGTATTTTCAATTTTAGAAATACATTAGGTAAGGGCAGTATGCGAAAGTGGCGGAATTGGCAGACGCGTCAGATTTAGGATCTGGTGTTGCAAAACGTGGGGGTTCAAGTCCCCCCTTTCGCATAATCTGAT
>JAUWNT010000192.1 GCA_030612495.1 Candidatus Aminicenantota bacterium | reverse complement strand
ACTTGGAACTCCGCACCAAAATATCATTGCTTGTTGGGGAAAAAGGAAGTGATTTTGGAGAAAAGCAGAATAACTTCCGTTTGGAATTCCGTGGACGTTATTATTTCTGAATCTGACCCCTATAGGATTGTTTTTTTCAATTAGAACAAGAATATCTGTAAGTATGGCCGGCTTTGGCTTCAAAATAAGCTGCTGAACAACAGATTGTATTGTTTTGCCTAGTAAAATATATTACGTAAGATCCTGTTTGGATAGTCCTAGATTTAGTTTCTCCGGGTTGTAATGTTGCTATGTTACCACCATTTAGGACACATATCTGAATATGATTGGATTTGTTTGTTACCTCCAGTGTTGCTTCTGGATTTAATAACTCACTGCAGGATATTGAAGTGAGGAGTAAAATCAATACTATAAAAATTTTAGTCATTACGCTTAATTTCTTCATTTTTTCATCCTTTCAATTTATTTATAAACATTATAGGAAATTCCTTTTCCCCTGAAATAATATTTTAGAGGGAAAATAATCATATGTCAAGAATACGAGTGCTATTCTTATCTTGGTCTGATTGCGGTTTTTATCTTTTTGTGAACTGGTTCTTTAGCAAGTTCTTCTTTTAGATATACGATAGCTCTATTTAGCTGAGCATCAATACCTTTTGCAAGATCATTTGGATCATTTTCAACAATGATGTCCGGAATAGCTCCACGTGTTTCTAACTGATTGCCAAAAATGTCCCATATTCCAATAAAGGTCCTTCTGATTATACCTCCATCAATTAACTTATATGAATTAACTGCAATAACAAAACCAAGAGTCTGGACCCCAATCACCTTTCCAAGGCCTCTTACTTTAAATGCATTTGGGAAAACTTCAGCATCAGAGTAGGAATGTTCATTACATAAAACAACAACTTTTCCTCTAAAAATATCAGTAGGTCTTGGGATATCAACACTGTCTCTTAATCTCATAACCTGATATTGTTTTCTTTCAAGGAAATCTATCAGTTGTGGGTCAATTCCTCCACCTCCATTAAATCTGACATCAAGTATTAAACCTTGTTTGTCAAAATATGCCTGTATATAGTTATAAAATTTTGAAAGTTGACCAAGACTCATGACATTGAGGTGTATATATCCAATCTTTCCTTCAGATTTTTTATTAACAAGTTCTCTATTATGTTCAATCCAATCAAGATAACGCAGGTTCCTTTCTGAAGATGTGGGTTTTATTTTTATTTCCCATGCTCCCTCTTCTGAAGGTTTGTTGTTCACTTTTAGAAAGGTAGTTTTATTGATTGTATTTATAAGAAGTGTTCTGTAATCTTTTTTTGTATTAACTTTATTATTGTTTATTGCAATTAGGTAATCGCCTTTTTTTACTTTAATATATGGTTTATCTAAAGGTGCATTATACATGCTGTACAGACTATTTCCCTTATAGACCTTTTCAAATTTATAAAAACCGGATTTATCTGGAACTAAAATCGCTCCTATAGAACCAATTTGCACTTTTTTTGGTTTCTCGAGAGAGTCTCCTCCTCTGGCTCCCTGATGTGATGCATTGAGTTCTCCTACTAATTGGACTAATACACGATTTACATCATAGCGAGTCTGGCAACTTGTTATCATTTTTTTGTATTTTTTTTTCATTTTATTCCATATGACACCGTGTAGATTTTCATCATAGAACCGGTCTCTTACCATTCTCCAACTCTCATCAAATATCTGCAACCATTCTGCTTTCCGATCTAATTTCATAGAGAGTTTAGAAAGCGATATTTTTCCCTCTTTTCCTGCTTTTTTCCCAGCATCGATAATCTGAAATCCTTTATTTTTGAAGAGCAGAATCTTTTTACCGTCATGTGATAGTGTGTATCCATTTATGCCTTTTGCTATTTCTTTAAGCTTTTCAGTTTTAAAATTATAAAGATAGAGGTCATAGCTGAATCTAAAAGGTTTTTTTTCTTTTACTTTTAGCTCCTCTTTTTTAGGCATAAAACCAATATATAGACCATTTGTTGCTGCTTTTATATTAATATACCTGTAACCTGTAATGGGAAGAAGCGTGATCCGTTTCATAATTTCTTTAAAATCTATCTTTACATTAACCTCTTCTTTTTTCTTTTTTTTCTCTTTTTTATCTATTTTCTTTTCTGATTCTTTTGTGTCTTTGCTTTCTTTTTTTACTTCCTCTTCATCCCATTCATGTTCAAGAGGATCTTTTTTCTCCTTTTGCAATGATAGCATAATTATTCTGGATTTATCTCCTGCTCTGCTCGTAACAAAATAGATATGTTTACCGTCTTTTGAAAACACAGGAGCACTGTTCTGCTCAAAGGATTTAAAAAGCAGGTGTTCTTTTCTTTCTTTTATGTTGAAAACTCTGATTTCTGAGACGAGGTTTTTGCCTAAAACGGAATAGATAATCCAGTTATTATCTGGAGCCCAGTTATAATCAAATTGTCCGAATAATGGTGATTGACTGACAAGAATCTCTTTTTTGTTTTTTATATCAAACGCCCATAGTTTGAAATCATTTGTTTTATATGATAGGAAATCTGCATTAGGAGAAAACCTTAAATCTTCAATAAACTTATTTTTCCTATTAGTCAACTTCTTTGCTTTTCCTTTTGCAAATTGGTCTATTAAATATATGTTCTCCTCGCCATCCATGTCAGAGATAAAGGCAATTTTGTCTCCCTTTGAAGACCATACTGGTTCTTCATCTCTAGAAGCAGAATTGAAGGTCAACTGCCTTATTTCTCCATATTTTGCAGGAGCAGAAAAAATTTCACCCCTGGCAGAAAACACAACTCTTTTTCCTGTTGGAGAAATATCAAACGTTGTTATAAGTTTTTGGGGGTTTATATATTCATATTCAGGTACCACACTTTCAACACATGAAGGAATAATTATTTCGTTTGATGTCTCTTTTTTTATATTAAGTTTGTATATACCATTATTGCATTCATAAACAATAAATTTTTTATCCGAAGATAAGGAAGGGAATTGTACATCATCTTTTATGTGCTTTGTGATCTGGGTTCGTTTTTTGTTTTTTAAAGAAAACTTGTATATATTGGCAGGTCCGTTTTCTTCTGATACAAAATAGATATAATCACCTACCCATATTGGCCATGATTCATTGTATAGGGTTTTTGTAAGGTTTTTAAATTTAGCAGTTTTACCATCATACAACCAGATATCAGTATTTGCAGTTCCTTTGTATCTCTTCCACCACCAGAAATAGAGTGAATGCCTGTTTAATACATAAGAGTCACCTTTATCATTAAAAGAGATTGTTGATGCCTGATCTACTGGTAAGGTTTTGGCAATACCACCTTTTAAAGCAACTTTAAAAATTCTGGAAAAATATGGTGAATGTGATGCTGCATTTGAAAGATAATATATGTATTTACCCTTTGGTCCCCACTCAAGCATGTGTGCTCCTTCTGATTCAAATGTAACCTGTTTTGTTTTGCCACCGCAGGAGGG
>JAUWNT010000255.1 GCA_030612495.1 Candidatus Aminicenantota bacterium | reverse complement strand
GAATCACTATCAAGCTAAATATTTTTAAAAGATTTTTTTTCTTCATTTTTTTCTCCTTATTAATTTAATTTTTGAGTATAAAATATTCTAAAAAAAGAGATTATTTATTTATGGTGGGATAAAAACATCAATCATTTATTTAGTCTTTTTCATTCTAATTTAAAGTTATTCAAATTACATAACCTTTAATTAAAAATCTTTTATACTGTCAAAATATTCTTTGGTTCTTAAAATCTTCTTTAGCTTCTCTTTTGGAATTCCATATTTTTTTTCTAATTCATTAATATTATAATATTCATTATCCATTTCTTTATTAACCTCTTTTAAATCTTTTAACCTTTTTTTTAAATCTTTGCTCATTTTTTACTCCTAAACCATAATTTTATTTTTCTATAATTATTTATCATATTAAATATCTAGCAATTTTTGTGCCAACTTTTCTAAATAAGCTTTATCATTTAATATCAAGGCTTTTCGGGTTTTTTCATATTTTTTTTATTCATACAATCCATATTAATGTGTTAAGTATCTTTACACAACAATTTTCTAAAAAGCTTTAAAACATTTGACAATGAGGATTTATAAAATTTAGTCTAAATTGTGTAAACTTTCTTTACATATCATAAAAACAAGCTAAACATTCAATATCAAAGGCTTTCCAAAAAATAAAGTGTAAAATATCTTTACACAATCATCTCCAAACACAAAAACAAAACATCAGGAATACTTTAAATTATTTTCTAGCCATTTTTACTTTTAATAGCAGAAATAATGTTTTCTGCAGTTTGCTGGAGATTTTCATAATGAATCAATCTTTTAAAGATAGATTCCAGAGAAGGGAGTTGCATAAGATCTTTTAATTGAGTTACTGAATTATCCGCAAGAATAATTCCTTTATCAATGATAATAACACGATCACATAATTTTTCAACAACTTCCAGAATATGGGATGAATATATAATGATCTTTCCCTGTTTGGAAAATTGACTTAAAATATCTTTAAATATTAACATAGTTGAGATATCAAGACCTGACAAGGGCTCATCCAATAAAAGTATGTCCGGATTGTGTAGCAAAGAAGCTACAATTAATATTTTTTGCCGCATGCCTTTTGAATAATTAGAGATTGGAAGATGCATATCTATGGATAAACCTAATTGCTCCATCAAATAATCAATTTTTTTGTTTAAAGATTTTTCCGAAATAAGTCGCAATCTACCAACCAATTGAAGATACTCTTTACCACTCAAATGAGAATACAATTCAGCCTGTTCAGGAATATATCCTATTCTCTTTTTATATTCAAAAATGTTTTGATCAATATCCAATCCATTGAATAATACTTGTCCCGAACTGGGCTCCAGCAATCCTGAAAGCATTTTAATCGTAGTAGTTTTTCCTGCCCCATTTGGACCAAGATACCCCAGTATCTCACAGGGTTTAGCGGCAAAACTTATCTTATTAACAACTGGTATATTATTATACTTTTTTGTAATTTTATTTATCTCCAATATATTATTCATCTTTCCCTCTTAATTTCTTCATATTTCTCAAAAACCCCTACCTGTTTTCATAGGTTTCTATTAATCAAGCCCCAAACTTAACATAGCTGGTTCGGGTTCTTCCTCATATATGAGATGGAGCCCTTTAATTTTATGATTCTCGTAAAACTTTAAACTCAAATATATAATAAATGCTATTGAAAAGAAAAATATATAATAATGGGGATTATTCAATAAATAGAGTCCCAGCTTAGACAATGAAAAGAAATATCCCAAAAACCCTAAAAGCAGATATGGCCAAAAATATTTAAGTTTAAGTTTTCCTGGAACATATTCAGATGCAAAAGGGAGTTTCCTGAAATTAATAAAACACACTTCCAATAATAACAGAGCAATGAATAAGCAATAAAGTGTGTGA
>JAUWNT010000069.1 GCA_030612495.1 Candidatus Aminicenantota bacterium | reverse complement strand
AAGACAAAAAATGAACTAATTAAAAGAGTAAAAGAAGAGTTAGAGCAATTCAATATCAAGATACTTGGAGTTATTTTAAATAAAGTTGATTTTAAGAAAACAACAACATATGACTATACTTATAATTATCAATATAGATATAAAGAAGATGAAGAAGCAAGAAGGAGCAAATAGTGTTTAGTGTTGAGTTTTTAGTTTTAAGTTGAAAGGAAAAAGTAACGAGTGAAGAGTGAATGGGTGATGTGTAGGATCTGGGATTTGGGGGTTGGGATTTCTGAGTTCAGCTCCAGCTATCAGCATTCAGCTTCAGCAAAAAAGAGGTTATTAAAATTAAAAAGTAAATAGTAAAAGGAAGAAAGGGAATATCGAATAATGAATAATGAACAAGCAATGATGAAAGAAAAAAGAACTTATAAACCATTCAACTATTTAACCATTAGTCCATTCAACCAATCAACCAAGTGGAAGTGCAAGTTCATGTGCATGTGTAAGAGAAAGCAGAATCTCAAAGCTCGAATAAGCTTAACTCAAAACTATAAAAGATGATTGATTTACATTCACATATAATTCCTGGAATAGATGATGGAGCTTCGGATTTTGAAGAGTCTGTTAAAATGCTTGAAATCGCAGAACAAGACGGAATTAAAACTATTGTTGCAACTCCTCATGTTTTTTGTGATAGAAGTAATATTAAAGATTTAGAAAAGATTTCTGAAGAATTTGAAAAATTTAAAGAAAAGATTAAAACATCTCAAATAAATATAGAAATTCTACAGGGTGCAGAGAATTATTTTGTGTCAGATTTAAGAGAGAAAATAAGCTCTTTTTCAAATATTTTAACAATTAATAAGAGTGATTATTTTTTACTTGAATTTCCCTCTGAATTTATTTTTCCTGGCACAAAACAGTTTATATTCAATGTTATGACAGACGGTTTTATCCCGATAATATGTCACCCTGAGAGAAACAGGGAGTTTCAGCGAGACCCGGCACTTTTATATGAATTTTTGAGAATCGGGGCGCTTTCTCAGGTTAATGCAGGAAGTTTTAGAGGAGTTTATGGAGCTGAAGCTCGCTTAATTGCATATGATCTTTTAAAATATAATCTTGTTCATATTATTGCTTCAGACTCTCATAATTCAGTGGAAAGGAGCCCGAGTTTGTCATTTTTATATAAAAAATTGAATCTCATTCAAAAGGAGAAGATCGATATGCTTGTTAGGATTATTCCGGGCGCAATTATAAGTAATAAACCAGTTCCTGATATTGGAACAATGAAAGACCCTAATGCTAAAATATCTTTTTTTGATATTTTCAGGAGAAAGTCTAAATGAAACAGAGAAACTTTATTAGAATTTTAAAGATATTAATATTTATACTACCCATTCCATTCGGTTGTGTAGGCCCTATATTTTCACCCCTATTTTATTTAATTATCGGAACATTGAGTTTAATGGTTTTAAGTCAAAGAGGATCGGAATCTCAGGGTTACGGAGCAAAGGACCAGGGTATGGGTTTCAGAACAAAAGATTATGGGAACAAACAGGAATTGGTAGGAAGTGTTTTGTATAAAGATAGGATAAAAACCTTTTTGTATGTTTTTCTCTTTTTTCTTGGGTTTCAAATTATTCCTTTGCCAATATTTATTTTAAAAGTCATTTCCCCAAAAACGGTTTTTGCTCTCTCTTCATTAAAAGATGGTTTACCTTCATTTCATTCTATTTCTTTGGTTCCATTTGATACATTAATATTCAGTTTTAAATTTTTAGTGTTTTGTTTCTTTTTTTTAAGTTTAATTTATATAAGGTTTAAAAAGAAAGATATCCTATCTATATTTAATACAATCCTGTTGTCTTCAGTAATTCAGGTATTTTTTGGACTTTTAAAGTATGCCATGGGAAATAAGAATTTCTTTTTATTCTTTTATCATTTAAAAGATAGTATATCTGTTGAGAAACGTTTAACAGGTACTCTTGCAAATTCTGATCACTTTGCATTTTTTCTTTTAATAATACTACCAATAGGATTTTCACTCTTTTTTCGAAAAATTAAATTTTTGGAAGATAATCTTTCAATAAAAGATAAAATTATTTTAACTTTAAATGCTGACAAGGGTTTAATTTCCTATTTTGCTGCTTTAATATTAATTGGACTTGGAATAATCCTGACTGGTTCAAGAGGAGCTATAATTACAATGCTTCTTGTTTTTTTGATATTTGCTCAATTTTCTATTTACTTAAAGGGTTCTAAAGCAGTGCGTAAGAAACTAAAATTCATTTTTTTCGCTATTAGTGCGGTAGCGATTTTTATTGGTGTTCAAAATACTGTGAAGAGGTTTGCAGGCACAAGCTTTGAAAGCTCAGGACGCTTATTAAGATGGCCAAATACCATTTCAATGGTTTCGGATTTTCCTGTTTTTGGAACTGGATTTGGAACTTACAGATTTTCCTATTATCTTTATGATACAGATGAGGGAGGAAAATGGTCAACTCATGCTCATAATGAATACCTCGAAACCCTTTCTGAGGGAGGGCTAGTTGGTGTTGTTCTTTTTTTTATTCCTCTTTTTTTATATGTTTACTCAATTATAAAAATGTTGGGGAAAAGAAGACATCCTGATGTGAAGATCCTTGGAATCGGAGTTATGACAAGTTTTTTTGCTGCTGCATTTCATTCTTTTTTTGACTTTTCTCTTCGTATTCCCTCTAATATTTTTATTCTTGTTTTGATTGCAGGATTGGGTGTTCAGATAGCTATGTATAAGAGAAGATTTTATAGCGAAGGAAGTAATTATGAGAAATAGAATTTATTATAAAATCGTGTTATTAATTATTATTTTATTTTTTGCATTTCAGCTTATTTCTCAAATATTTCTAAGTGTTGGAGAAAGTTCTGAAAATCAAAATTTCGTAAAGCTAAGTACGGTTTTTTGCCCGATTGATGCTTATCCTTTTTATAGATATGGTTTTATGAAATTTAAATCTTACATAAAAAATAAAAATAAAATTGATATTGATGAGAGTATATTATTTTTTAAAAAATCAATAGACAGGAATCTTCTTTATTATAATACTTACCAAGCTCTTGGAAAGGCTTATTTTTCAAAAAACATGCCTGGTACTGATTTTTTTGAAAAGGGCTTGAAAGCATTTAAACGAGCAACATTTATCAGGAAAACCAATATTCAATTAAATCTTGATACATTAAGACTCTATTTATCAATGTGGCCTTTATTAAAAGAAGAAGACAAAAAATTTGCATTTAATTTGATGGGAAAAACGATTAGAAGGGTTAATAAGAATAATTTCTTATCAATTTTAGAGATATGGAGTCTTTACTCCAAGGATATTAACCTTTTGAAAAGGAATTTGGCAAAAAGGCCTGAATTTTATCTATATACTGCAAATAGACTTGAAAAAGCAGAATTATTTCTTAATTTAAGACAGGAATTTCTTTCAGATTATGAAGTATTTACACTTATAAATACCTGGAAGAAATTTGATAAAACAGATAGAAGTTCAATTAAAAAGTTACAAAGTCTGAGAAGGGGATTAAATTCTAGTATAAAAGGATATTACAAAATTATAAAAAATCCAGGTTTTAAAAAAAAGAATTATTTGGAGCTTAAAAAGGAGCTAAACTTAAGTATTCTTAAAATCCTTTTTAGTAAGAAAATGTGGCAGAGAGATTCTAAAACAATTTCAAAGATTGAAGAAGGTATTTTTTCATATTTAGAGAATTCTTCCTCTTTTTCTGATTTAGAGGAGTTTTATGATTTTTTAGAAAACATGAAGTATTTTGAAATAAATAGCTTGAAATCTTTCTATATTAAACAATTGATCAATTTTAAACTCGGACAATTTGGGACTATGATTAATAGTATTGGCAATTTCAAACTATCGGTTTCCTATATAAAAGAAGAGAATATAAGGGATTATTGTGATATTTTACTTCTTTTATCAGATGCTTGTATTTCATCACGCCTAATGATACAGGGTAATTTAGTTCTCAAAGATATAGAAAAGATTTCGCCAGGATTAATTGATACTTATCTTCGAAAAATGAAGATTGAAAAAGTAATTGGTCCAGAACAGAATGAAAATAAGGAAGAGCTTATAGAGAAGACAAAACAATATGAAATTATTAAAAATAGCCGTTTTATTAACATAGGTAAAAAAAATGTTAGAAAGATTGTTTATTTTTATGATGAAAATGAAATTATAATTAAGTTTGATAACTCTATAAAAGATAGACTCAAAACGTTTCATATTTTACAGGTGTTTGTAAATGGTATAATTACGTATGAGAATTATTTAAGTAAAATAATAGAACCTGAAATAAAAATAAAAATTCCAAGTTATGATAATGATTCAAAGTATGAAGTGGAAGTGAGGATTAGATGAGAGATAAGTAGTAAGATGTAAGTAGTCAGTAGTAAGTAGTCAGTAGTAAATAGTGAGTAATCAGTGTTAAAAATTGGGAATTTAAATATAAAATATAATACGATGCTTTCTCCAATGGCATCTATAACTGATATCTCTTTTAGAAAATTGTTGGATGAGATTGGTTCTATTGGTCTTATGGTGAGTGAGATGATCTCTGCTGAGGGAGTGAATAGGTTAAACAAAAGAACCTTAGATATGATGAGATCTTTTGAATTTAATACTCCTCAGTTTATCCAGTTGTTTGGATCTGAGCCAGAACCCTTTGTGAATGCTGTTAAATATATTGAAGAAGAAACGAATTTCTCTGGTATAGATATAAATATGGGTTGCCCTGCCAATAAAGTAGTAAAAAGAGGAGCTGGTGCTTTTCTTTTGAAAGATCCTGAGAAGATTGCCTCAATTATAAGAGAGATCAGGAAAAATACAAAACTTCCTCTTACTGTTAAGATAAGATTGGGATATTCTAAAGTTAATGTATTTGAAATTATTGATGTTTTGGAGAATGAAGGTGTTGATGCAATAACTGTTCATTTTAGATTAAAATCAAGTAGATATAATGAAAAAGCAAATTGGGAATATGCTTCATTAATAAAAGAAAGAATAGAAACAGTTTTTATTGGAAATGGAGATATATGGAGTGCTTTAGATGCTAAGGAAAAATTAAAATTCGTTGATGCTTTAATGATAGGAAGGGGTGCAGTATCCAACCCATTGATTTTTGCTGAAATTGCAGGAGAAAAAATAGATAGTTTAAGGTTTAAACAGGTTCTTGAAAGATTATTAGAATTGATTGAAGAGTATTGTAACCCTGAATTTAGACTTGCTAAATTAAAAGCATACACAAGGTTTATGGTTTATAATAAGATAAACTCAAAAAAGTTAAGGCAAAGCATTTATAATTCTAAGAGTTTTAAAGAAGCAGGGAATTATTTTAAAAGTTTTGTTTTATAGGATTTATGGGTTGTAGAATATGAATAAGAAAGTTATTGTTGGATTTAGCGGTGGAAAAGATTCAACAGCAGCGCTTATTATTTTAAAAAAAAAGGGATATGATGTTCACGCTTTAACAATGAAGATTGGTTTGAATGGAGAAGAAGAGAATATAGAAAAAATAGGGAATCTCGCAAATATATTAGAGGTTCCTTTAAAAGTATTAGATGTTAAAGATATCTTTAAGGAAAAGGTGATTGATTATTTTATAAATTCTTATAAATCAGGCATTACACCAAACCCTTGTGTGATTTGTAATAAAGAGGTTAAGTTCAAGATTTTGAAAGATTTTGCATTTATAAAAGAGAGAGCTGATTTCTATGCAACAGGGCATTATGCAAATAGAATAGAAATACATGGGGAATTTTTTTTGAAAGAGCCTGCAGAAAAAGAAAAATCCCAGAACTATTTTCTTTCAATGATCAATAGGAAAGATTTAAAAAATATTATATTTCCATTAGCAGATGTTAAGATTAATGAGGTAAAAAGAATTGTAAAAGACCTTACTCTTGCAAATATTAAAGAGAGTCAGGATATTTGTTTTCTTCAGCATAACTCTTTAACTGATTATTTAAAAAAATATCTTCTCTCAGATGCATTTAAAAAGGGAGATATTCTTGATGTTAAGGGAAATAAAATTGGAACTCATAATGGTGCTTTATATTTTACAATAGGGCAGAGGCGAGGTACAAAATTTTCTTCGGATAGAAAACAATATGTTATAAAAAAGGATATAAATAATAATACAATTTATCTTGGAGAGGAGAAGCTTCTTTATTCAAATGATTTGATAGTAAAAAAGCCTGTTTTTTGGAGAAAAATAGAAAGAGGAGAATTATTGAAAGTTAAAGTCAGGTATTTAAGCAAGTCTTCTGAAGCTTATGTTATTGAAGTTTCAGATGATTTTATTAAAGCAAGATTTAAAGCTCCAAAAAGAGCAGTGACCCCCGGTCAGATCGGGGTATTTTATGATAAAGATATAATTGTTGCATCAGGATATATTGTATGAATAGAGTAAAATAAAATGAAGAATTTGTTCAAACCTCAGAAAATTATTGTTAGATTTTTTATTATTGTATTTTTGATAACCGGATTTCATTTGAATGCTGTTTATATAAAGAAGAGTGATATCAGGGAAATAGAAAAAGAGATACTTCAGCTGATCAACTTTGAAAGAAGCTCAAGGGGTATTAAACCCCTTAAATATAACAGTGCGCTATTCATGGCAGCTGAATCGCATAACCGGAAAATGATCGAAATGAATAAGCTGAGTCATAAATTCAAAAATTATAAAAGCCTTGATGAAAGGATAAAAGATGTTGATGTTTTTTTTGCAAAAGCAGGAGAAAATATTGCATTAAGTACTGCATGCGTTTCGAAATATATTCACAGGGGATTTATAAAAAGCAAATCGCATAAAGAAAATATTCTCGATAAAGAATTTACCCATTGCGGAATATCTTTAATTGAGACAAAAAAGGGGTTTTATATTACACAGGAGTTTGCAAATATACTGGCTCCAGTAAACACCCTGGATTTAGAGAACAATCTAAAAAGATATATAAATACTTATTCTATGAAGAATTTTAATATTGTTCCGGAATTTGTACCTGGGAAAAGGGACAGCTTGTGTGAAATGGCCAAAAAGGTTTTAAAAGGTGAAAAAATTAAAAATATTCCTTATAATATCAGGGAATTCAATATGAAGAACATTATGCTGGACATTGCAACTTCTTCTGTTTCTGAAATATCAGGTTATCTTAAAGAATCTATAAAAGGGAAAAAAATAAGCAAATATTCTATTGCGGTTATTTTCGGGAGGAGTTCCAAATTTATAGGTGGGGCTTATTCAGTGGTTTTTATTTTTTCAATGGCTAAAGAAAAAGAAATTTTAGAAACTGAAAAAATTGAAGGAAACATTTTATTTAATATCAATAAGATCAGATCAGAAGCTGGGTTCATGCAGGTTCAAAAAAGTAAACATCTTTCAAGGTATGCAAAAAAAATTGCGTTAAAATATGTTAAGAATCCGGGAAATCCAAACAGAAAAATAATCTACAACATTTTGGTATACAGAACAGACAATCCTGAGATAATTCCCGAAATTCATAGGAACTTTTTTTTAACCGGGGAAAAAAGGAGTTTAATTGGTTTGTATATATTTAATGTAGCTGAACTTGGGTTGTTGGATGATTATTATCTTTTTGCTTTTGTTCTCAGGTTGTAGGTTTGTACCCTACATTTTACAAATATTAAAAAATAGATTAGAATAGAGAAATAAAAAATTTAATGTTTGAAATTAATTTAAAGTGAGTTATATGGATAAGAAATAATGAGAATAATACCAGTTGCATCAGGAAAAGGAGGCGTTGGGAAAACTACTTTTTGTCTTAATCTGGCTTTATCTATTTCCAGGTATGGGCGAACTGTACTTATTGATCTTGACCCGGGAACTTCGAGCTTGAGGACTTTTCTGGATATGCCCGTTAAAAAGGACATGTACCATTTTTTAAAAAAAAATATTCCTATTGATGAATGTATAACCCCTCTTAACAATAGTTTAGATCCTGAAGGCCTTTTTAAGAAATTTTTTTTGATTGCTTCTCCTAAGAATTTTGTTCATGATATTGTAAATTTCAGTGATTCAATAAAAGCAAGATTAATTCAGGGGATAAATTCGATAAGGGCAGATTATGTTATTATAGATAATAAAGCTGGACTTGATACGAATGTTATGGATTTTCTGCCTGTAACTAATACGGGAATTTTGATTTTTACTCCAAAGATGAAGGCTGCTACTGTAACAGCAGCAGAAATGGTCAGGGCTTCTATATTTCGTATATGCCAGACACTTTTAACACAGCAACGCTTTAATTTTAGTATATACTCATCTGAAGATAAATCGGATAATTTAAAAGTAATAACTTCTATAAAAGAAAGGATTGATGAAGCTTATGAAAATGATGGAGAAAGTTTTGAAGGCTTCCTTATTAAATTGAATAAGAAATTTAAAAAGAATATTATAATAAGGATTATCAGACAATTTATTGAAGATTATCGAGTTTATTTTATTTTAAATCAATTTGATAGTGTGCAGGAATCTGCTGACAAAATAATAAAACCTTTTGTAGAGAGAATATATGCTTCTATATCTTCAAAAATTTCAATTACTAATCTTGGATGGCTGATTGAAGATAGGGAAATAAAGAAGTCAGCTGAATATGGTTTGCCTTATTTACTTATGCAGCATTATAGAAAAAAGCAGGAAGAGATGAAATCAAAATCATGGTATTCAGAACTAGAGAGTAGTATGGGAATAAATAAAAAGAAGGTAAAAAAAGACATTGATATACATGAAATTATGGATGATGAAATAAGCAGGCAGTTAAACCTTTTAAACGAGATGTATACTCATGGTTTCAGTAAAGACCCTTTAGCAAATCTGGATTTTATAGTAGAAGGAATTAAAGCAATTGGCTTAAGTTCAACCCAGGATTTAGGTATGAAAAGAATACTTACAAAACAAGAAATTCTAAGAAAATTTTATTCCGAGTAGAAGGGGTTATAATTTACTTAAGCTTTCTACCTTTTTTCTATCTCCTAAAATCAATAAATTATCTTCTGCCTGGAATTTATAATTTGCATCTGGAATTTTTGTTGGTAATTTATTGGTAGATTCTTTTTTCTTTATCAAAATTATATCTACACCATATTTATTTCTTACATCAATATCTCTTATCTTTTTCCCTATAAAGTTTGATGGAACTTCAATCTCAAGAAGGTATAATCCATCCATAATTTCTGTGGGGCTGTTATAAGAATCTTTTCTCATTGAACTTGATACTTCTCCAGCCAAATCTCTCCTTAATATTTCTTTATTATATGCATCAATCACATCAACTCTCCAAACAGTACCGAGAACTTTTCTCGGGTTGTCTTCTGATACAACAGGAATTTCATCTATATTTTCTTTCCCAAACTCCTTTATAGCATAGTCAAGAGTATTATTTTCATTAAGAACTATGTGATTGGGTTTTGCAATATCTTGAGCTACAATAAAGTTTTTTAAATTTTCATAATCAGGGGCAATTGCACTTAGTTCGGTTTGAGATATTTTCTCTGTTATTTTTCCAGATTCATCAGTTATATAAAAGTAAGAATTTTCAGAATTCATAAATTTATTAATAATATTTTTTAAAGAGGTTTTTGGAGAAATAATTTCAATATTTTTTCGCATTACTTCTTTAACTTTCATTGATTTCAGAACATTAATTTCTATTCCTTTATGAATATTAATTCCCTTTCTCATCAATTTTAAGGTATAAATTGACCCTTTTTGAAGTTTAGAGGCCATAAAACTACTGATTGTTGTTGCAATCATTAGGGGTAATATAATTTTGTAGTCACCTGTCATCTCAAAAATAATTAGAATAGCTGTTATAGGGGCATGGGTTGCAGCTCCAACAACGGCTCCCATTGCAACCAGGGCATATGCCCCCTGGCCAGCAGTTACAGCAGGAAATATTTTATGAAGTAAATTCCCAAAGAAGCCACCTGTCATTGCTCCTATGAATAAAGAGGGTGCAAATATTCCTCCTGAATTTCCTGAACCTAATGTGAGGGATGTTGCAAAGATTTTGAAAAATATTAGAATAAATAACATGAAGATTCCCATTTCCCCAAGAAGTGCCTTTTCTATTGCTTCGTATCCTATTCCGGATATCTGAGGGCATGCTATTATATAAATTCCCAACAAAGCTCCACCAACACTGGTTTTATAGAAATCCGGGATGTTTACTGAATCAAATTTATCCTCAATAAAGTATAATGTTTTTACATATAATATTGCTATAAAACCTGCAAAAAAGCCTAGAATTATATAAGGAATTAGTTCAATGGGGTTAACAAGATCATATTTAGGTACTATAAAAGCCGGAAAATTTCCAAAGAAGATTCTCGATATTGCTGTTGCTGATACAGACGATATTACAATTGGTGTAAATTGACTTACAGTAAAATCTCCCAAAATAATTTCAACTGAAAAGATTGCTGCGCCAATTGGTGCATTAAAAGCTGCTGCGATTCCTGCTGCAGCTCCGCATCCAACCACTGTTTGCATCCTTTTTTTTGATAGCTTGAGTAATTGTCCTATACTTGAACCAATTGCAGAACCAATTTGTACTATAGGGCCCTCTCTTCCAATTGAACCACCCGAAGCTATTGCAATTGCAGATGCAACTGCTTTACCAGCAACAACTCTAGGCCTTATAACTCCATTCTTCAAGGCTATAGCTTCCATAACTTCTGGTACACCATGTCCTTTTGCCTCTTTTGAAAAATAATAAATAATTAATCCTACAAGGAATCCACCTACAGCTGGTACAAGAATTGTTTTAAAAAAGCCAAGAGATATTCCCCAATTTCCCCAGAATATATTTTGAAAAAGGTGAATCAAAGTTCTTAAAATTACAGCACCTAATCCACCCAATAATCCTATGATTATTGGAATTATTATTGTAAAAGCGTGGTCTGAGTTTTTAACTTTATATAATAAATAAAAAATTTTGTCTTTTATTTTTTTTAATCTTTTTTTGATCTTAATGTTCATTACATATATTTTATAGTTTTATTGACGTTTTAGCAAATAATAGGGGTCAGGTCTTGTATTTTGCATACACTCAATGAATATGAAATACTTAGATTCTATCGGAATGCAAAATACAAGACCTGACCCCACTGCCCCTTGACATTAAGTTTGATTTTAATTATTATTTTATTATGGTAGTTGGCTTTAATACAGATGTAAAATACAGGAGTGAAGTCTTTCATGTGCAGACAGAGGAG
>JAUWNT010000204.1 GCA_030612495.1 Candidatus Aminicenantota bacterium | reverse complement strand
CTTACTACCCTCTACCTTACTCAATATCTTCGTTATCGCCGCTGTCAACGTAGTCTTACCATGATCTACATGACCTATGGTCCCTATGTTCAAATGCGGCTTACTTCTGTCAAACTTCTCCTTTGCCATTTATTACCTCCTTTTACTTCATAAATTAAATATATAAAATTAAAAAAAATAACTTATCATAAGCCCTCGATCAGATTTGAACTGATGACCTCATCCTTACCAAGGATGCGCTCTGCCAGCTGAGCTACGAGGGCATTCAAGCGGGAGACGGGGTTCGAACCCGCGACAGATAGCTTGGAAGGCTAACGCTCTGCCAACTGAGCTACTCCCGCATCTTTGGGCAGGGGCGGATTCGAACCACCGAAGACCAAAGTCAACGGGTTTACAGCCCGTCCCATTTAACCACTCTGGAACCTGCCCAGCCCATTCTATTTATAAGCTGGCGAAGGGACTTGAACCCCCGACCTGCTGATTACAAATCAGCTGCTCTACCAGCTGAGCTACGCCAGCATAAAAAAAAGAGCATACCACAACTATATAGGTTCTGTCAATTATAAATCGTGAATACTCTTTCTAAATAATAAGAAAGTTATTATACTTCTATTTTAAATATATTTCAATGCCTAAAACAGAAAAAATCTTTTTTTTATTAAATTCTGAATTTTACTAATAAGAAAATTTTCAAAATAATAAGTTAGTTAATTAAAATAATTTTATGATATAATTTAATAATAGAATAGAAATGAAATATATAGGTGCACATGTAAGTGCGAGTGGAGGGGTTGAAAATGCTCCTTTAAATGCCTCGGAAATAGACGCTAAAGCATTCGCCTTCTTCACTAAAAACCAGAGACAATGGTATGCAAACCCCTTAACTTTTGAACCAGTACAAAAATTTAAAGAAAATTGTAAAACAAAAAACTTCAGCCCTGATCATATACTTCCACACGATAGTTACCTGATAAATCTGGGCAACCCGGATAAATCCGGACTTGAAAGATCACGTACAGCATTTATTGATGAAATGAAACGATGTATGCAATTAGGCCTAAAATACCTGAATTTCCATCCTGGAACACATAAGAAACTCATAGCTGAAAATGAATGTTTAAAATTAATTGCTGAATCCATAAATATTGCTTTAGAATCAACCGAAGGTGTGACTGCAGTTATCGAAAATACAGCAGGACAGGGAGGAAATGTTGGTGATAAGTTTGAACACCTTGCTTTTTTGATTGAAAAAGTAAAAGACAAAAGCCGTATTGGTGTATGTCTTGACACATGTCATACATTTGCTGCTGGATATGATATGAGAACTTCTCAAACCTATAACCACACTATGAAAGCATTTGGTAAAATAGTTGGATTCAAATTTCTTAAAGCTTTGCATTTAAATGATTCTAAAGCTAAACTTGGGAGCCATGTAGATCGTCACCATAATTTAGGAATGGGAGAATTGGGATTAGAGCCTTTTAGATTAATAATGAATGATTCAAGAATGGATAATATTCCTCTAATTTTAGAGACAATAGATCCAAACCTATGGGAAAAAGAGATAAAAATGTTGTATGGTTTTATTGAGTAAAAGAAGAAAAAAGAGCTAAACTATAAACATTACATCACCATAGGAAAAAAAACGGTATTCATTTTCAATAGCAATTCTATAAGCCTCTTTCATCAGTTCAAGCCCTGCGAATGCAGATGTGAGTATAAATAAGCTGGATTCAGGAAGATGAAAGTTCGTAACTAATTTATCAGCCATTTTAAACTCAAACCCAGGAGAAATAAATATTTCAGAATAAAAATTCTCCTCTTTGGGATTTTCAATAGCATAAGTTTCCAGAGACCTAACTGTTGTTGTTCCAATAGCAATCAAATTTTTTGTATGTTTGAAAGATTTTATCCTCTCTGCTGTTTCATGTTCAATTGTTATATATTCTCTCCCCATTTTATGATCTGATATATTTTCTACATCTATTTTCTGAAAAGTGGCCATGCCAACATTTAGAGTTATTTCAAGCACTTCACTTTTTTCTTTTATCTTATCAAGTAATTCCTGTGAGAAATGAAGGCCTGCAGTAGGAGCAGCAATAGAATTACCATTTTTTGAATAAATTGTCTGATATCTATCAAGATCATACTCTCTGAATTTTTCAGCTTCTTCAAACTTTCTCTTAATATATGGCGGAAGAGGCGCATATCCAAGTCTTAAAACAGAATCAAAATCTCCATTAAATTTTAAAATCCTTTTCCCCCTATCACCTATTTCTATAACCTCTGCTTTCAAAAAATTATCAAACAATACTGTTACGCCTCTTTTAAACCTTTTTGCTGGAAGAGCAAACACTTCAACTAAATTTTTGTCCTTTCTCTTTACAATCAATACTTCAACGATTTTTCCATTGATTTTTCCAAATAATTTTACTGGAATAACCTTAGAATTATTAAGAACAAGAAAATCATCACAACTGATTAAATCAACTATATCTTTAAAAACATGATGCGTTATTTTCCCTGTTTTTCTTTCAACCATCATAAGTTTTGATTCTTCCCTTTTATTCGAAGGAAACCTTGCAATTCTATCTTTAGGTAAATTAAAACTAAAATCCTTAAGTTTCATTTTTATATTTATGAAGGGGGGGTGTAGTACCATTATATCCCCTGTTCATAACATGGTGATACTCTCCCTGAAAGGTTACTCGTGCCCTGCGCATAAATACTTATTATCACAAAAATGTCAAAAACTCAAGCACCGTAACCCTACATACTCTACATTACTAAGGGGACGTGACATAGTTCTTATATATAATAAAATTACTCATTTGTCAATTATAAAGATTTGACCCCTTATGATTTACTCTGGATTGCACCAGCTTGCTTGGCACACTCAAGCACCGTAACCCTACACGTAACCCTACACTTTAAGCAGGATCAGTAACAATAATTCCACTGGTTATCCTGGTGAACGAGCCATTTCCTTCATTCCGGTATAAGAAGTTCAATTATTTTTTTTCCAAATTTATCTTTTTCTTCTTTAGTATATTTGATATTGTTTTCCTTTTCTTTGTTTTTTAAAGCTTGGTTAATTAAATTAAACAGTAACTTTTCTATTAACAAATCTTTTTCTTTTTTAGGTAGATTATATTTTTTGTTAATAAAATCTCCTTCCTTTTTTAAATCTAAGAATTTTTCTTTAATATTTTTCATAATTGAATCAGAAAAA
>JAUWNT010000211.1 GCA_030612495.1 Candidatus Aminicenantota bacterium | reverse complement strand
ATATGAGAAATATAAAATTGATTATTATTTGTTTGATTTTTGTTTTTATAAGTATTGATAGTAATTTATTTAGTGATAATGAAATTGCATTTGCAATTTGCAGACCTTTGGAAACACAAATAAAAAATATTGAACAATTATATGAAAAAGATATAATTACATTAAAAAAAATCAAGTTAATCTGTATTTATCATGAAAAAGAAGTAACAGATTATACTTCTTCGTTTGAATATGTGAAAGAAAATAAATTACAATGGGTAAAATTTAAAAAGATAAAAGGCATGGTTGTATTAAGAAACCTCTTTAAAAAGAACAAGTGGACAGAACAATTCAGGGAAATATTTGATGGCACTAATGGAATAATATTTACAGGAGGTAGTGATCTTCCACCTTTTATCTATAATAAAGAGAATAATCTTTTAACTGCTGCAAGTACTCCGATCAGATCAATGTATGAAACTTCTTTTTTGTTTCATTTGATTGGAGGAAACCAGAATTTGAATTTTGTTCCTTTTATAGAATCAAGAAAGAATTATGCTGTTTTAGGAATTTGTCTTGGTGCTCAATCAATGAATGTTGCGGCAGGCGGCACTCTATATCAGGATATTCCGTCGGAAATTTATGGATTAAAAACAATAGAACAAGTACTGAAATTAGGTCAGGATAGAATTCATAGTTCAATTTATTTGGAAAGATTAAATCCTGTTGAGGAAAATTTGGCTCCAGTATTTCATAGAATAAAATTGGAAATAAATAGTATTTTTATAAGAAAGATGAATATGAATAAAAAAAATCTTCCTTTTGTCTTATCTTCTCACCATCAAGCTGTTAAAAAACTTGGGAAAGATTTGGTTGTATCTGCTGTTTCATTGGATGGTAAAGTTATTGAAGCAATTGAACATAAAAAGTATAAAAATGTATTGGGAGTTCAATTTCATCCTGAGAGTTATTTTTTGTATAAAAAGGGAGTTTTATTTAAAAGAAAACCAGAACATGATCAAGATTTCAATTTAAGGGATTTTCTTAAGAAAAATTATCCCTCAATGAAATTTCATATTAACCTTTGGAAATGGTTTTCCGAATCCTTGAAATATAAGCAATTTCAATAAAAACCACAATAAAAGTTTAACCATCTTTTTTTATAGAAATAAAATTTGTTTAATGAATTAAAAGATGATATGATGGCTGCCATAGTAGATAAATAATAACTATTTTAATTTAAAAGGAGAAGATATGAATTTAAAAAAAATGTTTATCTTAATTTGTGTGTTGTTTTTTTCCATCTCATTAATTGCAGTAGAAAAAGAATTCAAAAAAGGAACAAATTTACTTACTGCTGAGATTGGATTCTCTTCATTTGCTACTCCATTTGGAGCAAGCTTTGAAAGGGGAATTACAGATCAAATTGGTGTTGGCGCTTCAGCACTTTTTATGAACTGGGGCTATAATTTAGGTATATTCGGCGACTATAATCAAACTTTAATAATCCCATCTGCATTTGCTGTTTATCACTTCACAAAGATTGATGTGAAAAAACTGGATGTTTATGCAGGAGCAAGTCTGGGTTTTGGTATTTACAGTTCGGATTGGGCTGGAGAGACTGCTACAAGTAGTTTATTCCTTAGTGGAATTATCGGGGTAAGATATTATGTAACAGAGAAGATTGCGATAAATTTCAAGGAGTCATTTGGATTAATTAGTGATTGGTCCGGCTCATATTCGTTAATTGGCGTAACATTTAAGTTATAAAACTATAAGACAACAATAAAGGCGGTGTATCATTAACACACTGCCTTTTTTTTTATAAAAAATCAATTTCTAAAATCTAAAAAGTAGGGTAAATTGCCATTCTCCCCTACATTTTTCTTGACAAAGCCTTTGTGGTTCTTTATTATTAGATTTATAAAGAAGGAAAGATAATATAAAATATTTGAGAAGGCAAATATCAAAAATTTAAAAGAATTAATTGATCTTTTTGAACACAATATCAAACAATATAAAGGAAAACATTATGATGAGGCTAAAACGAGAGTTGATTTTATTGATAAATTCTTTATGTTACTTGGATGGGATGTGTACAATGAAAAGGATTATTCCGAACAATACAGAGATGTTGTTCGCGAAGATAGAGTTGAAATAAAGGGAAAGGTTAAAGCTCCTGATTATAGTTTCCGTATTGGTGGGTTTAGAAAATTCTTTGTAGAAGCCAAGAAACCCTCTGTTAATATAAAACACGATATTGAACCTGCTTTTCAATTAAGAAGATATGCTTATACAGCAAAACTTCCTCTATCAATTCTTACGGATTTTGAGGAATTTGCAGTTTATGATACAAGAATTAAACCTGACAAACAAAATCAAGCCTCAACAGCCAGGATCTTCTATTGCACATATAAAGATTATGAAAAAGAATTTGATTTTATATTTAATACTTTTTCAAGAGAGGCAATTTTAAAGGGAAGTTTTGATCAATATATTGAAGATACAAAACGAAAAAAGGGAACATCTGAAGTAGATAAGGAATTTTTAAAATTTATTGAAAAGTGGAGAGAAAACTTAGCAAAAAACATTGCTTTAAGAAACAAAAATTTAACAATTTATGAATTGAATTATGCAGTACAGAAGATCATTGACAGGATCATATTTTTAAGAATTGCAGAAGACCGTCATGTAGAAGATTATGGTAAGATTCGAAAATTATTAGAAAATAAAAAAACGATTTATCCACAATTGGTAAATCTCTTTTTAAAGGCTGATGTTAAGTATGATTCAGGTCTTTTTAATTTTAAAGCTGATCAGGTTACTCCTGAATTAAAAATCGATGATAAGATTTTAAAAGATATTATCAAATCCATTTATTATCCTGATTCTCCATATGAATTTTCAGTATTTGATGTTGAAATTCTGGGAAATATTTATGAGCAATTTTTAGGAAAAACCATAAGATTAACTGCTTCACATCAGGCAAAAATAGAAAGTAAACCAGAGGTTAAAAAAGCAGGTGGTGTTTATTACACACC
>JAUWNT010000238.1 GCA_030612495.1 Candidatus Aminicenantota bacterium | reverse complement strand
AAAAGTTTGAATGACTTTTCCAAAAGCATGTGGAAAATCTCCGATTTTCCTCATGCTTGTCATTTCAATTGCGATTACTTTCAACTCCTTAACCTCAAATCTTACTTTCATAATCTTTCATTAAACTTTTGTCATTACCTTATTTTTCAATCACTTCAGGACAGCACACTCAATTGTCCTTAGTAATTATTTTTACTGTAATTGGTTTTTCCATCATTTTAGTTTTATTTTAATAATTCGTAATAAATCATCTTTTATGTCTTTTAATTTAGTAAAGTATAAGCTGTCATTATGGAATACCAATGGAGTTGTAATTTTAAACTCAGATTTTTCAGAAGAAATTTTTGAATCACATATATATTTTCCATTTGGAGAATAAACTTGGAATCTCCAACTTCCTGCCTTAAAATAACCTTTATTATAAAAAACAATAAAGTTTCCGTCACAATCAACTATTAGACTTTTATAATAGGGCACATATTTCGGGAATATATCCATTGATCGCATTTTTTTGTGTTGCTTCCTAACCATGTTTCTAACACGCATTGGCACTTTTTCTATATTCGATTCCACTCCTTTATAGAACTCTTCTTTCATTTCTGTAGAAACTTTTATTTGCTTTATATTGATGTTAAAAGAAAATATTTTTTTCCCATCTGGAGAATAAATTGTAATTTTTTGATTATTTGAGAAACCAACGAGTAAATTTCCATTTTTTGTTCTCGAAATACAAACCTTTCCTTCAAAATCTCCTGCCCGAATAGCTGTTCTTCTAAATTTTTTTATAAATAAAACTACATGTATCTCTCTATTATTATGTAAATCTAATATTATAATCATATATGTGATTTTGTCAGGATTTTCATCAGTTTTTGAGCCTAATATAGCAATTTTACTATTCCTTAACCCCACAACATCAAAAACAGGACATCTTGTTTTTATGATTTTTACAAATTTTCCATTTAAATCAAGCACACTTATTCTTCTTGATGTAGCATACTCACCGATAAGTAGATATTTATTATCGAGTATTGAAAGATTCCCTGGATGATAAAGGTCTCCTGGACCTCTTCCTTTTCTTCCAAACTTCTTTATAAATTTTCCATTTCTATCAAATTTACAAACACTATGAGATATACCTCCAAGACCAGTTACAAAAAAACTTCCATCTGAAGCAAAAGCAATACTTTTTATACCTTTATAAAACATCTCATCCCAGTTTGTATTTTTTCCAAATTCAGGGTCAGCAACAAGCTTAATCGCACCTCTTTTGTAAATATCAATAAGGCTTGCATAAGAAAACGAAAAACAAAATAAAAACAAAAATAAAATAGTGAATATTTTTTTCATTCTTGATTCTAAATTATTAATTAGCAATATAAACCTCCTGTTATTCAATTTTAACGTAATTGTATATGCAGCAAAGAATATGGGGTCAGTTCTTTCATTATCACATTTCATTCTTTTCACAACGATTGATCACTCGACTAATAGTCGTGTAATGCAACCCTAAATATTCCCCTATCTCCCTCATAGTAAAATTATAATCATAATATACCATATATATTATATTATCCCTTGGCGTACCTTTTCTCACTTCCTCCTGAAAAATTTCATCCAATTGCGGCAATAAACTTAGTTGCTGCTCTCTAGGTACTTCTTGCATATTATCTTTTGATTCTTGACTTAAATAACTGTTAACTTTCTTTAAAAACCCCTCACTACCTAAAATAATTTGTCCTACTAATTCATTATATGGAAACTCTGTATTATAACCTGATATGACAAATTGTTTATATTCTTCAATTGCCTTTTTTTTGTCTAAAGAAAATTGTGATAATATCCAATCAATTATTAAAAATTCAGGGTTTTTTACTTTTCCAATTATTGCACAATAGCTACTCCAGGGCCATTCTTCAGGCTGACTTACAATCCCAGCTCTGACAGGGTTTAAAACTATATATCTACTCAGCTCTAAAAGATATGACTCCTTTTCCACTAAAATCGCTTTATATCTCCCTTGAAAAAGATGACCCACTCTTTTATATTTATTGTTGAACTTTTGAGTATAAATCCCATTTAACTGCTTCATCCCTCTCGATAAATTATTTTCCAGGGTTTCTATTAACAAATGGTAATGATTACCCAGTAAACAATAACCATGACATAGCCAATGA
>JAUWNT010000032.1 GCA_030612495.1 Candidatus Aminicenantota bacterium | reverse complement strand
ACTTAGACTTAAACTGATAAAGGAAATGCTATTTAATCATAAATTAATTGACATGGAAAAAAATCTATAATAGAATTCAAAAAAGTAAGTGAGGTGAACATGAAAGTTAGAGAATTGGTAAAAATACTTGATGGTGAAGTAATCTCAGGAGAAGATAAATTAGATGAAGATGTAAAATCCATAGGTGCTGGTGATATGATGAGTGAGATCCTTGCTTTTGCAAAACCGGGAATGATGATTCTATCAGCACAATCATCACCGCAATCTGTGAGAACAGGCATTGTAACAGAGATTCTGGGATTGGTAATCATATCAGGTAAAAATATTCCTTACCAAACAATTGAAATGGCAAAACAAAACAACTTTTTGCTTATAAAAACTAAATATTATATGTTTTCCACATGCGGAAGACTTTACGAAGCTGGTTTCAAAGGCATTGATGAAGAATAAAAAAAACCTAAAAAAATACGCTGATATATTTAGCAATATAAAAGCAACTGATGTGATGACTAAAAATGTTACAACACTAACACCTGAAAATAAAGTCTCTCAAGCTAAAGAAATGATGCGAATAAAAAAGATTTCTGGGATCCCAATCCTTGATAAAAAAGATAAACTTATAGGAATAATAAGTTTAGAAGATATTATTAAAGCACTTGAATTCAATAAAATAAATGAACCTATTCAAAATGTAATGACAACCAATGTTATAACACTAAACTCGGATGACAATCTTGCTGATATTGTTGAAAAATTCGATATCTTAAAACTCAGGCGTTTTCCTGTAGTTGATAAAAATAATAAAATTCAGGGTATTATTTCAAGAGTAGATATACTACATGGAATACTGGAAAAATTCAATTTAATATATTCTCATGACAAAAAAAGGAACTCAACCTTAAGCCAGGAAATTTCGCTTATAACAGGAGAGAAATTACTAATTAATGAAGCAGAATTCCACTTTTCTATTGACAATGTAGATATTATTGCTGCTGGAACAGGAGCTGCACTTTTACAACAATTTTTAAAAAAAAAAGAGATAGATAACGAAATAATCAGACGAATCGGGATTGCAACTTATGAAGCAGAGACAAATGTTGTTATTCACAGTAAAAGCATCGGGGATATTCTCTGTTTTATTAAAGAAGATAGAATAATTATCCGTATAACTGATAAAGGAATTGGAATTGAAGATCTTGAAAAAGCAATGGAAGAAGGATTCACCACTGCTTCCGATTATGTAAAAGAGTTTGGTTTCGGAGCTGGAATGGGCATACAAAACATGAAAAGATTTACTGATAAACTTGTAATTATATCTGAAAAGAAAAAGGGAACTCAAGTAGAAATGGTTTTTTATACAGATAAATAAATTTAATTGATTTCAATATTTTTCTAAAATAAATTGTAAAAAAATATAACAAAAATTTGCTTTTACATAATCCTTCTTGACATTTGAAATATCTTTTAATTATAATAGAATCTATATTGTATTGGAGGAATGTATGCAGGAAGAAAAATGCAGTCACTCATGGAAAATGGTAAATATAGCTTACGGTTTTGTTATAACAGAAAAATGTTACCAAACCGACAAGGTGGCTACTTACTTTACATTTGAGCACAAACCACCTCTTGAAGAATACCGTGAAGGAGATCACTTCTGGAATGTTATGGAAAGTGCCCAATCTTTTCGTTTTGACCTCAAATGTACAAAATGTGGCTTAATAACAACATTTAATGAACTAATGGGGCTTATGATGTGTACTGGGTGTGACAAAACATGTGAAGTGGACATAATCAGGGAAAAACTTGCTTCAGACCGTACTTGGGTTTATGTGGCATTTGGATTTTTACCAATAAATGAAAGAAAACAACTTACGCAGGAAAAAATCTTAATCCTTGAAAACTATTTTAATCAGAGACGAAAATCATCAAAATCCAGGATAAAGATAGTTTCTCACGAAATTGTGAAAAACTTTGCTACCTGTTATGCAGAGGTGATTAAGGATATTGATATGCTTTGCTTAACAGCACCAGAGGGAGAATAACTTGTTAGTCCATAAATTTTATTCAGGAGGGAATAAATGAAGCTTCAGGAAATTATAGACAAATTGGATTTGAAAATCCTAACAAACATCGAAGATAAAGAAGTTGAAGGAGTATTTATCTCTGATATGCTTTCAGATGTAATGACAAGTGCAAAACCAGATGACCTATGGCTCACTGTACAAACACACACAAACACTGTTTCTGCTGTAAACTTAATAGATATGGCTGCAATGGTTGTTACTCAGGGAAAAGTTGTCCCTCAAAATACAATTGAACTGGCAAATCGATATCATGTAGTTATTCTATCAACTCCTTATACAACTTTCGAACTAGCTACAAAATTAGTTGGAATAGGCTTAAAAGCTACATAAATCTATATATGCCTGTAGATCAAAGCATTAGTATTAAAAAAATAAAGGAATCACTTGAAGCAGATGTAATTGTTGGAGATGATTTAACTGGAGTCAGTGCAAAACATATCTATGCCTCAGATTTAATGAGTGATGTTCTGGCATATGGGAAAACAGGCTCAGTTCTCTTAACAGGATTAAATACAATACAAGCAGTCATATCATCATATATGGCTGAATTTACTGCAATTATTTTCTTAAGAGGTAAAAAACCAGGCTCTGATATGCAAAAGTTTGCCAAGGATAAAGATATTACTATACTTTCAACTAAAGCTGATATGTATGAGGCTTGCATAAAAATTGCCAGAATAGATGGTAATTTACCTATAACAGAAGGAGTTCCTATTCATACAAAAGAGGAAGATAATATTACATCTCACGAATTCAAAATCGATGGACATGATTTTGCCAGTGCTGGTATGGTTTCCACTCAGATAAAATCTATTCTAAAAACCATAGGATATGACCCTTTAATTATAAGACGCATTGCTATTTCCACTTACGAAGGAGAAATGAATGTTGTTATGCATGCTATCAGAGCAAAAGTGACTCTAAATGCAGGTAACAAAGAAATTGTCGTTATCATTGATGATGAGGGAAAAGGTATTCCAGATGTCGAACGAGCAATGCAACAGGGATATTCAACAGCAACAGAAGAACAGAGAGCACTTGGTTTTGGCTCTGGAATGGGACTCCCGAATATTAAAAAAAATTCAGACCTTCTAAATGTTACATCTGAGATTGGAAAGGGTACAAAATTAGAAATAAAATTTTTTGTAAAATGAGGAAAAAATGACAGATCATTTTTACCATTCTCACCAAATAGTTGAGGAACGATGCAAAGGTAGAATGAAATGTTTGCACGTTTGCCCAACTAAAGCTATTAGAGTTCGGAATGGCAAGGCTACATTTATAACAGAGCTATGCATTGACTGCGGCGAGTGTATCAATGCATGCCCTGAAAATGCTTTTATTCCGATAAGTGATGATATTGAGGACATTAGCTTTTTTAAATATCAAATAGCTATTCCCTCACCAGTATTATATGCTCAATTTAGCCCGGAGATACATCCAGGTATTGTTCATCAGGCTTTAAAAAACATTGGATTTAATGAAGTAGTAGATGTTTATAATATGACAAATGAATTAGGCTTTGTAATCCCGCATCACTTTAAAACAAATTCCTTTCCCAAGCCACTAATAATTTCGTATTGCCCTACTATAATACGTCTTATACAGGTGAGTTATCCTAACCTTGTAAACCTGATATCACCCTTTGATGTACCTCGTGAGATTATTGCAAAAGAGATAAAAAAGACATATCCAAAAAAACTCGGCTTAAAAGAAAATGAAATTGGAGTAATTTACATCACACCTTGTCCATCAAAGATAGTTTCTATTAAACAACCAGCAGAAAAAGAGCGCTCATGGATTGACAGTGCAATACCTATAAAAGATATTTACAATCTTATACTACCCCAAATCTTAGAAATTCAAAAGCAAGAAAATATAGAAGAATTAAAGGAGTTTCAATATGGATCAGGTTGGATTGCACTGGAGAATATTTCGGAAAAGTTAGGCACAGAACGATGCCTTTCAGTTTCAGGATTAGACCATGTTAAAATGATTTTTGATGACATTGAAAATTCAAAACTCCGCAATATTGATTTTATTGAGGCACTTGCATGCATAGAGGAATGTCTTGGAGGCCCCTTTTGTGTTGAAAACCCGTATATTGCACGTCACAATTCCATTCTGTTAAAAAAGCAATATGGACATAAACAACCTTTTGACAAAGAAAAAGCTCTTAATAAATATAAAAAAGGATTTTACTCATTAGAACATTCAGTTCTCCCCAGACCAATAAAATACTTTGATCATGATATTGCCACATCAGTTAAGAGGATGAGGCAAAAAGAACGTATTTTAATGAAGCTTCCACAAAAAGATTGTGGTTTATGTGGATCACCAACATGTGCAACCTTTGCAGAAGACTGCGCCAGAGGTGATGTAGATATCACAGATTGTATATTCTTTTCAGAAAAATTTAAATCCTAAGGAGAATCCCTTTTTATGGAAGATTTAAATATTAAAATAAAAGAAATCTTTAGAAATTTTTCAAATGATCCGGGTAATTTAATTCCAATTCTTCAAAAAGTTCAAAAAGAACTCGGATACATTTCTTTGCCAGCAATAGAAGAAATCTCATGCTTTTTAAAGCTTACAGAAAGCGAGATCTATGGTGTTGCTTCATTTTACTCACAGTTTCGTTTTAATCCAAGGGGACGCCATTCCATCACAGTTTGCCTTGGAACTGCCTGTCATGTTAGAGGTGGATCAATTCTTATGGAAGCTTTTGAAAGAGACCTTGAGATTAAAACAGGAGAGTGTACCTTAGATAAAAGATTTGATCTTGATGGTGTAGCATGTCTGGGATGTTGTGCTTTAGCCCCTGTTGTTAAGATAGACAACGATATTTATGGAAATATGTCTGTCATAAAATTAAAGGAGACCTTAGAGCCATATGAATAATTTTGATAAATTGATCACAAAAAGTAAAAAGGATTGGGATAACCTAAATAATTCAGAAATTCCTATCATATACCTTGGTACAGCTTCATGTGGTAGAGCTGCTGGTGCTGAAAAGGTAAAAGAGACAGTATTATCTTATCTAAAAAAACACAAAATTCAAGCTCACTTTATAGAAGTTGGTTGTATAGGTACATGCTATTTAGAACCTCTTATGGATATTTCAGCTTTTGGAAATCCACGTATCTCTTTTGGAAACGTGGATCCCAAATGGGCAGAAAGGATTCTTGAGAAATACCTTCTTGAGAAAGACTTTTTTAAACAAAAAGTAGTAGGACACTTTGGAGAAAAACCATTTAATGACCTCCCCTCTTTCTTTGATCTTCCAATGATAAAACCTCAGGTTCGTATTGTACTAAAAAATTGCGGCTTAATAGATCCTGAAAATATTAATCATTATATTGCTCAGGACGGTTATATGGGACTAAAAAGAGCACTTGAACTTTCTCAGAATGCAGTGATTGAAGAAATTACCAATTCAGGTCTACGTGGAAGAGGAGGAGCAGGATTTCCTACTGGGAAGAAATGGAAAATATGTAGAGAGGCAAAAGGGAATATCAAATATATGATATGTAATGCTGACGAGGGAGATCCAGGAGCTTTTATGAACCGCTCCCTATTGGAGGGAGATCCTCATGCTGTTTTAGAAGGCTTACTTATTGCAGCTTATGCTATAGGTGCATCTGAAGGGTACATCTATATTAGAGCAGAATACCCTCTTGCAATTCACAGACTTAATATTGCAATTGAACAAATGAAAAATGCAGGACTATTAGGTAAAAATATCCTGGGTTCAAATTTTTCTTTTAATATAAAAATAAAAGAAGGTGCGGGTGCCTTTGTATGTGGAGAAGAAACAGCTTTGATTGCGTCTATTGAAGGGAAACGCGGAATGCCTCGAACAAGACCTCCATTTCCCGTTATCTCAGGACTCCATGGAAAACCAACTACTATTAACAATGTAGAAACTCTTGGGACTGTACCACATATTATAAGAAATGGTTCTACATGGTACAAACAGTATGGGGTTGAGGGAAATTATGGAACGAAAACTTTTTCTCTTGTGGGAAAAGTAAAGCGAACAGGCTTGATTGAAGTTCCTTTGGGTACTTCATTAAAAAAAATCATATATGACATTGGAGGCGGAACATTAAAACCTTTTAAAGCTGTTCAAACAGGTGGACCTTCAGGTGGCTGCATTCCCAAAGAGCTCCTGGATACTACTGTAACATATGAGAGTCTCACAGCTGCGGGTTCAATCATGGGATCTGGCGGTCTCATTGTTATGGATACTGATACATGTGTTGTTGATGTAGCACGTTATTTTTTAGATTTTATTCAAAAGGAATCTTGCGGCAAATGCACTCCATGTCGTGTCGGCACAAGACATATGGTGGAGATACTGGAAAAAATCTGTGATGGTCAAGGTGATGTAGAGGATTTGAATAGGCTTGAATCTTTAGCTAAAATAGTTAAATCTGCTTCTTTATGTGGACTGGGACAAACCGCACCCAACCCTGTACTTACAACACTCCGTTATTTCAGAAATGAATACATCGAACATATTGTAAATAAATATTGTCCAGCCCTTGTTTGCCGCTCTCTTATAGAGTTTTATGTTGTCCCAGATAATTGCACAGGATGCCAGAGATGTGTAAGTGTATGTCCTACAGGTGCTATAACTGGTCCAAGATCTGAAGTTCACAATTTAGATACAACCAAATGCATAAAATGCCGTGCCTGCCTTGAAATATGCAGGTTTGATGCTATTGCTGGGAATGCAATTATAATAAGATCAAAAGAGGCAAAATGAAAGTTACAATTGATAACCAGGAAATATATGTAAAAGAAGGGATAACAATTCTTGATGCTGCACAAGAGCATAACATTTATATACCTCATCTCTGTTCTCACCTAGAACTTTCTCCTTATGGAGGATGCCGTCTATGTATAATTGAAGTAGAGGGCATGAAGGGATATCCCACTGCATGTACAACAAAAGTAGAAGATAAAATGGTTATACGCACACACACAAAAACTCTACAGCAAATGCGTAGAGAGATTCTGCAACTTATTCTTAGTGAACACCCATCAGCCTGTCTTATATGTGATGAACAGGAAGAGTGTTCAAGTTTTCAGCAAACTATTCGAAAGGTAGGTGCAACAACAGGATGCAGGTGGTGTCCAAAAGACGGTGACTGTGAATTACAGAAAGTAGTTGATTATCTTGAAATTGATAAAATTACATTTCCCGTATATTACAGACAATTACCTATTGAAAACCATGAACCATTTTATGATAGAGATTATAACCTATGCATTTATTGTGCACGATGTGTGCGTATTTGTGAAGAGCATAGAAAAAGTTCGGTAATAAGCTTAAGGCAGAGAGGTAGATTCAGCACAATCGGACCTGCTTTTAATATGTCCCATATTGATGCAGGTTGCGAATTTTGCGGTGCTTGTGTTTCTGTATGTCCAACTGGTGCTTTGTCGGAAAAAGGCCGCAAATGGGGAGGAATTCCTGATTCATACAATGCTTCTATCTGCCCTTTATGCGATCTCAATTGTGATATTCAAGTGCTAATGAAAAAAGGAAAAGTTATTGGCACTCTTCCCCCTGGAGACCCTCATCAATCAGGCGGTGAATTATGTGTGAAAGGACGCTTTTGTTTAACACATATAATAAATTCTCCTGACAGGCTTAAAGAACCGGAATATCTATTTGATGAAGGTATTGGTATAGTATCATGGGATGAAGCTGTTAAACAAGCTGGAAAAATGCTAAAAGATGTAAATGGAAAGAGAGTTGCGGTTTATCTCTCTCCAAATCTAACACTTGAAGAGATTTTAGCAGCAAAATTATTTTTCAAAGATATAATAAACACATCGAACATAACTTCCTCTATACTTAACTCCAATCTGATATCTTATATCTCTTTAAGCGAAGAATCTATATCTTTAAAAGAAATAGAAAAATCAGATTGCATTATTTCTGTTTTTTTGAATGGGAACTATAATTATGCACCTTTAACCCTTTCAATTAAACAAAAAGCTGAAAAAGGAACTCCATATTTTCAGATCGGATGGATAAAAGATACAACTTCACGTTATGCATATCAACAAATCATACCTTTTCCAGGCAGAGAAAAAACATTTTTTAACAAAATAGCACAATCAATTGAAAATGCAGACAACAGCAGCCCTGAAATAAAAGAACTCGTAAAAAAAATAAAAATTTCTTCAAATCCAATTTTTATCTTAGGACCTGACATTATGGGACTTACAGAAGCAGATGGGATTTTGAAAATAATAAAAAAGATAATAACTCTTACTGGTTCCAAAATATTTCTTACAAACCCTTATTCAAACCTTATTGGATTGCTTTCATTAATAGACACCAAATCAAATGAGGAAATCAATGAATTGATTTCCCAGAAAAAAATCGATTTACTCTACATAATTGGCGACAATCCCTTCCAAAAAAGACCACCTGTGAATTCTATTATTTGTCAAAGCCCCTTTCCTGCACCTGATTATCTAAATGCGGATCTTGCTCTACCCTCAGCAATGTGGGGTGAAATATCAGGCTCTTTTGCTGATATTAAAGGTAACATAAAAAAGTTCAAGGCAGTAACAAACCCTCCTGGCAAAGCTATCCAAAACAATGAAATTTTTGATAGAATAAATAAAGAAATTGGTAAAAAAGATATTAAATTTACATATAAAGGGATCTCAAAACTGATTCCAAAAAAATTAGAGATGAGATTTCCATTTGTAAAAAGAAAACCTTTAAAAGCAAAAATATCCCCTCCAAACACATCTTTTCCATTACTTTTGATTCAAGAAAAAAACCCTCATATATTCTATAATATAAGCTTAAGTAATAATATAAGAGATATGCGTGAAATTGTTACAGAAGATGCAATAATTATGAACCCTACGGATGCTCTAAAAATGGAGATTCAAAATGGAGATTCCATATTTGTAAAGTCAGATATATATGAAAAAATATACCCTATTATTGTACGAAAAATTATTCCGCAGAATTTTTTACTTCTTATAACTTCTTCCAGAACCTTTGATTTTAACCCAAATCCATGCCCTGTTCATATAAGGAGGAACAATGTTTGAAGTTATAGAAATAGAAATGATCGTTCCAAATCTTCATCTCCTAACTGTTCGTGCTCCTGATATAGCAGAGCAGATTAAACCCGGACAATTTGTTATTGTTCGCTCTGACGAAGAATCAGAAAGAATACCTTTATCAGTGGCAGACTGGGATCGTAAAGAAGGAACCATTACAATTATTTTCATGGAAGTTGGAGTGTCCACTCAAAAAATGGCATCCTTAAAGCAGGGAGAATATATTCCAACTGTGGTGGGTCCACTTGGAAAACCCTCAGAAATTGAAAAATTCGGAACTGTAGTTTGCATAGGAGGATGCTATGGTATTGGATCAATTTTCCCTACCATCAAAGCTTTTCATGAAAAAGGAAATAATGTTATTTCAATAATGGAAGCAAGAAGTCTTAACTTACTATATTGGAAAGATAAGATAAAGCCATTTTGTAGCAGTCTATTTACAATCACAAGAGATGGAAGTGATGGTGATATAGGACATATTAAACATATTGTAGAAATTTTACATAAAAACGGAATTAAACCAGATCGCATTATAGCAAATGGATGTACATTTATGATATACAAAGCATCAAAAGATCTCTCTATTTTTAATGTTCCTATTATTGTCAGCCTTAACCCCATTATGATTGATGGAACTGGTATGTGCGGAGTTTGCAGAGTAACTGTTGATGGAAAAATGAGATTTGCATGTGTTGATGGACCTGATTTTGATGGCCGTTTAGTGGACTGGGAAGAACTTCTAACAAGAAGAAAACAATATGTTGATGAAGAAGCCTTTCTTGTTCACAATTCAGGTTGTGGAGGAATCTAAGAATGAACCAAAAAAAGAAATTGGATCTAAATAGAAGAGAAATGCCAAAACAGCCCCCACATATAAGGCGAAGAAACTTTAAAGAAGTTGCCATGGGATATACTGTTGAACTTGCTGTTGGGGAAGCGGAAAGATGCTTGCAATGTAAAAAACCATTATGTGTACAGGGATGCCCTGTAGAAATTAATATCCCTGGATTTATAAAATGTATTGCGAATAAAGATTTTGCTGAAGCTATAAGGATTATTAAAAAAACAAACTGTTTACCTGCTGTTTGTGGTCGTGTTTGCCCACAAGAGGAACAATGTGAAATTTCTTGCATACTTATCAAAAAAGGAGCTCCAATTGCTATTGGACGTCTTGAGCGATTTGCTGCTGAATGGGAAGCTTCTCAAGAACATATAGAGATACCAAAAATTCCTCCTCCCACTGGAAAGAAGGTCGCTGTTGTAGGGTCAGGACCTGCTGGCATCACTGTTGCAGGAAATTTAGCAATGCTCGGACATGACGTTACTATGTATGAGGCATTACATGAAGCAGGAGGTGTTTTAACATACGGTATTCCTGAATTTCGTTTACCAAAAAAAATTGTTAGAAGAGAAATAGATTATATAAAAAAAATGGGGGTAAAGCTTATCACAAATTTTGTAGTTGGGAAAACCAAAACTGTAGATCAATTGATAAATAATTACGATGCTCTGTTTATTGCCACAGGAGCAGGGCTCCCATGGTTTATGAATATTCCAGGTGAGAATCTCAATGGCGTATATTCTGCTAATGAATATCTAACACGTATGAATCTAATGAAAGGATTTAATTTTCCTAAATCTTCCACACCAATAAAAAAACACAATAGAGTTGCTGTGGTTGGTGGAGGAAATGTTGCAATGGATTGCGCAAGAACAGCAGCCCGTCTGGGTGCTGAAGAAGTATACATCATTTATAGAAGGTCAAAAAAAGAGCTCCCTGCAAGATTAGAAGAGGTTGAGAATGCTGAAGAAGAAGGTGTTATTTTTAAATTACTCACGCTTCCTATTCGGCTTATAGGCGATGAAAATGGCTGGCTAAAAGAGATTGAATGCCTGCGTATGAAATTGGGAGAACCTGATCAATCAGGAAGAAGAAGACCTATAAAGATAGAAGGATCAGAATTTATTATGCCAATGGATGCCTGTATCATTGCCATTGGAAATAGCCCAAATCCAATAATACCTAATACCACGGCAGACCTTGAAGTTGGAAAATGGAGAAATATAATTGCAGATGAGAAAACCGGTAAAACCTCAAAAGACAAAGTGTGGGCAGGAGGAGACATAGTCACTGGTGCTGCTACTGTTATACTTGCAATGGGTGCAGGTCGTATAGCTGCTCTATCTATAAATGAATATTTATCAGGGGAAAAATAGAATAAATTAGATTATTTCAAATTATTTATGAAATTTCTTTAAAAAATCATCAATCCCCGGTACTCCACCCTGAAATATCAGGTATCCATTATAAGGTTCCCTCTCTGTAATTTCTCTATTTACTGGGGAGAGCATTATTTGTCTGACTTTATCCAAATCATTAGTTTGGCCTAATGCCCAGCCTAATTTTATATAGGCTACTTCTGGAAGCATATTCTCAGCAGGAATTATACCTTTGCTCATCAAATCTCTTCCAGTATCGTAAACAAACATATGAACATAACCCCACAGAGTTTGAACAGTCATATATATAGCAACTCCTCTCTTTATTGCCCTCTCAATTGCAGGGTAAACAAGCTTATTTACATGTCCAAGGCCAGTTCCTGCAATAACAATTCCCTTGTAACCATTTTCTACAAGAGAATCTATTATATCAGGCTGCATATTAGGATAGTAATATATTAATGTCACCTTCTCCTCAAAATATGGATAAATTTCAACATTACGATCATTCCTTCTATGGTTATAATCTGTCCATATAGGTGTTATTTTCTCCTTATCAACCATTGCAATTGGGGTATCACCAATTGTTCGGAAAGTAGAGCGATATGATGAATGCATTTTTCTTACCCTTGTACCTGAATGTAAAAGAGCATACTCATCAGATGTGGGGCCAAACATACATACCATAACCTCTGCAATATCAGATTGGCCTGCTGCTTTTGTAGCGTGTATAAGATTGAGAGCTGCATCAGAGGAAGGTCTATCAGAAGAACGTTGGGAACCAACCAGAATGATTGGTACAGGTGAATTCTGCACCATAAAAGAGAGCGCTGATGCAGTATGATGAAGAGTATCCGTCCCATGACCAATAATAATACCATCTATCCCCTTTTTGATCTCTTCTCCAATTGCAATTGCAAGTGTCTTATACTCTTCTGGGCCCATATTCTCACTAAACACAGCAAAGAGTTTTTCAGTTGTTAAATTACATATATCTGCCAACTCAGGCACAGCTCCATAAAGTTCTCCAGGAGAAAAAGCCGGAATAACAGCACCAGTTCTGTAATCAAGTCTTGAAGCAATAGTTCCACCTGTTCCAAAGAGTTTTACATTTGGTTTACCCTTAGAAAAAGGGAATTCCTTTTCAGGTATTTTATAGTGTGCTTCTTTGTATCCAAGCTCTTTCATATTTATAATTGTATTAACATCAATCCCAATGTTGTAACCAGTTATTAACTTTAGAACAATGTGAAGATCATCATCATATTCAGATCTTGGAAGGATTATTCCTTTGAATTCTCCCCTTGTGGTTTCAATCAATGTCTCGCTCCAGACTCTTATTTTAAATTTCTTTAAAACCAACAGAGACTTCCCTTTATACCCCTTAAAAAGATCACTCATCTTTACCCCCATCAACCATTCTTCTAAGTCTATCAAAATCCATATTACCCTTTGCTATTGGATGCAATTCTCCCATAATCCACAAACTCTCAGCCTGCGAGCTCTTTTTTGAATTATTAATTTTCTTAAATTTCTCTTTCAAATCAGGTAAAAAGGAGATGATTCTTGCTTCACTGCATTTTTCATATTTTGTAATCTTTAAAATAGAATCAAAATCCATATTTGGATTTTTATACATAACAGGAAGCATCTCTTTTATAATCTCTTTTTTTAATTTATTTTTAATCACATAGGCAAAAAGGGCATAAATTTTAGAATAATTAAACAATGATACTGGATTTGTTTTACCTTCTATATTTTTAAGCTTATGCCCGATAAGAGTTCCAACAAAAATAGGATTCTCATCAAAATCCTCTATGATTTTTTTTATTAATTCAAATAAATTTTGCTTTAAAATATAGATATAAGTATCAGAAGGTATTTTCCACTCCTCAAGTTGTTTAATTCTATGAGCAATACTTGATGGAAGTGATTTTTTAGCTTCCTGAATCTGACTCTCTTCTATAGGAATTGGGGCAGAATCAGTATCAGGATACATACGATTAGGCCCTGGCAGAACTCTTTCAAAAATATTGGTACCATCCCTAAATGACTTTCTGGTCTCATTTGGAATCCCTTTAAAAGCAAGAAGGCACCTCTCCTCAATAGTTTCAAGAGCTGTTTTAATATCTTGATCTGAGCCCCAAGTAATTATCTGTGCATCATTTTCTTTTGTGTTTAGAATCTTTTTTATATAGGATAGCTCATCTTCACTTATAATTGGTTCTAATTCCTCAGAGTGTATCATATTTGGTTTTTCAAGGCATGCTATTACTTTTAAACGATCTATCAATTCATTTGCAAACATTTTGCTGGGCTGTGTAAAGAATGAAAGAATGCCCCTAAAATCAGGTAGATTTACACACACAATCCTATTCTTTTCCCCGGATAAATTTTTAGATGGGCAATTATAAGATTTTAAAAGGCTTGCTGAAACATCCTTACTCTTTATTCTCCATTTTGAAGGATCAGTAATACGTTTATTTAAAATTTTTTTTACTTCAAGAAGAGCTTTCTGACGAAAGGCTTCATTATGAGTTAATTCTGGTATCCATTTTATATGAGAAACACCTTTGATTTCAACTCTGGTTCCCCCATTTATACTTACATTAACATCCTCTCTTGCAGCTCCAATTCCTGTTCTAACTCTTTCTGTACTTCGAGTTAGAAAACGAAGGTACTGACCAGCTTCTTCTGCTTCTGCAGGGGTTTTCATATCAGGATATGTTACCATTTCCACTAAAGGCATTCCAAGTCGATCAGTTATATATACTCTCTCATGACCAATATCTGAAACCTCTCTACAAGCGTCTTCCTCTACACTTACCTGAATTATACGTATCTTTTTCTTTTTTAATTGAATCTCACCCTCGATTCCAACAAGTGCAGTTCTCTGAAACCCAGTAGGAATACTTCCATCAAGGTACTGTTTACGAGTAATATGTAATTCACCTACAATATTTGTATTTAAAAGTAATGAAATTTCCAGGACAATATCAAGAGCCTGCATATTTAAAATAAAGGGTGGTGTATCATCAATCTCATAAGTACAGGCTGTCTCATTTTTTATGTGATAAGTAATATTTTTTCTCGTCTTAAACTCCATCAATGCAGTTCCATCATATTCACCCATTTCACTCAGTGTGGGCCTCATATGTCTAATAACCTCAGCATCATATTCATCTTTCTTTTGATACAAACCAGCAGGACAGCGACAGAATAGTTTTTTTTCAGTTTTTAACTGTTGATGAATTTCAAGCCCACATTTAAATCCCATTTCATAATAATCCTGAGGTTTTGTCTTTTCCCTTGGTAAATAACCTACGATCTTCTTTGTCTTTTCATAATTTTTTACAGCATCAAACTTTATATCCATAATATCAATCCTTTTAATTTTAGACACAAGTATATTTTTTCATGCCATTGTTGTCAAGAAAATATAAAAAAATATTTTTAATATTATTGATTTTTTTTTTTATATGTGAAAAAATAAAAACAAAAACAATAAGGAGAAATTAAATGTCAAATCAAGAAAAAATCCCTAACGTTTATGTACTTTTAGAAAAAATTGAGGATTTGGTTGATTCTGTGCCTTCCGAGCAAAATGACAGAATTGATTGGAATAAACTTAAACAACAAAAAGAGGCAGCGCATCTGGCTCTGAACAGTCTGTTCATTATGCTTTCAAAACCTAAAACAGACTCAATACATCCATGTCCATTTGGCAATCCAAAGAGATAATCTATTTTATTTCTAACACTTAACCAACTTATAATAGTTTTATATATTATTTCATATTATTTTATTAATGGAGTTTTGCAGTTTCACCTTTATTGTAACTGAAGATTGTAATTTTAACTGTACATACTGCTATAAAAAAAAAAATAAAATATATATTACTGAATCTATAATTGAAAAATCCATAGAATTTTTCTTTCCATATTTAAGTAAAGAGTGCTATATAAATTTTTATGGTGGTGAACCTCTACTTGCTTTTGATAAAATTAAAAAAATCATTTATATTCTAAAATCTAAAAATAAAAAGCTTAAAAAAAAAATCCATTACTCAATGACCAGTAATGGAAGTTTAATTAATGACAAAATATTACAATTCCTAAACCAATACAAATTTTCATTAATGATAAGCTTTGATGGATACGCTCAAGAAATATCAAGAAAAAAAGGTAGTTTTGAACAAACAGTTTCAATTATTAACAAAATTCTAAACTATCCACACATAAAACTTGAAATAAATAGTGTATTCACACAAAAAACCATTGGAAATATTTCAAAATCCATTTCCTTTATCCTTGGTCTTGGAATTCCTCAAACAAACATCTCATTCAATACTGTAGAAGCCTGGAATAAAACATCAATTCACAAATTGAAAGAAGAATTGACAAGTTTAAGCGATTATTTATACTTACATTATAAAAAAACTGGCTCTATTCCTCTTAATAATTTCAAAGATGATTTTGAAAAAGGTATTTTCCAATGTACAGCAGGCAAAGATCGTATGGCATTAACTCCACATGGAAATATCTGGGGATGTTATCTTTTCTCAGACTATTTTCAAGAAAAAGAAAAAACCTCAGAATACCTCAAATATTCTTTTGGTAATCTGGATTTTTTCATAAAAAATCATAAAACAGTTTACCCAAAAATTCTTTCTAACTATTCAAAACTCAGGATGGACCACTATTGGACTTCAGATAAATTCTGCATGTTGTGTGATAATATCGAAGAGTGCAGGATATGCCCTATGGATGCTGCTTTTTCCGGATCTATTATTGGAAAAGTAACAAAATGGGTATGTCAAATCAACAAGATCTTTTTAAAGGAAAAAAAACTGCTCTGGCAACGAATAAAAAGTTAAATATAGAATGAAATCTTATTACATAGAAATAACTCTTTTAAGAGTTATTAACTGTTTTTTAGCATCCTTAAATTCATTATGATAAAAATCAGCTTCTTTCCACAACAAGATAAATTTCCCAAAGTTCTCTATTGCTTTTCCTTCCCATCCTTTTTTCTGGTATATCTTTGCTATCCAATAAAAACTTTTAGAATAAATATCACCAAATCTTAATCTTCCATAAGTTAAATTCACAACCTTCTTATATTCCTGGAGAGCCTCTTCAATATTTCCAGTTTTATAATACATTGATGCCAGAGTAGATATATAAAAAGCATGCTCATCATCCATATCACTTTGATAAGGCAATAAATTTATGGCTTTTTTAATATAAGAGATTGATTTGAGAACATTAGCTTCTTTAAATGCAATTAATCCCATCAAATGATAATAATATCTAAAACCTCTCTTGTCTCCTATTTTTGCAGCCATTTTCTTTAATTCTTCTGTATATTTCTTTGCTTCATCAATGTTGCCTATCTTAAGAGTGTTTAGGCTCAGAAGATGATAAGCCTCTACCTTATTTTCTTCAAAATTATATTTGAGGGCCTTTTCAAAAGCTTGTTTTGATAAAGCAATTGATTCTGTAAAATGTTTATGTTGAAAGTTTAAATAAGCCAAAAATAATTTAAAATCTAACTCATAATATTTAAAACCAGATTTTTCAGAAAGTTTAATCCCCTGGATAATATTCTCTTTACTCTTTTCATATTGTCCATGAATTAAACATAGATGTGCTATCCAGAAGCGCCCTGACAACTCAGAACTTAAATCTTTTTTCTCAATAAGCTGTGTATAAATTTTTTGAGCTCTTGTTAAATCTCCTTTTAAATAGTAAACATTACCAATCAATTCAAAATTTTTATAATTATTAGCTTCTAAAGAAATTACATTTTGCAGTTCCATTAAAGACAAATCATACCTGTGCTGACACGTATAAATATCACTTAAATATCTATGATATCTTACTCTATTATAAAGTAAATACTTATTTTTCTTAAGAAAATCTATATCTTTATCATACCACCCCTTTTTCATAAATATATATACAAGGTTCCATAAAGCAATTCTTGATTTGTCATTTATATTTAAAACTCTTTCAAATTGCCTGATTGCAAGATCCCACTTTTCAACATTTCTATACTTTGAGCCTAACAAAATATTCCCCTTTTCATCCTCAGGATAGAGCTTTAATAAATCCAGATAAGGTTTTATCTTTTCTCTATAAGATTTTCCAATCTGAGCATAATAAACACCTTTGATCAGATAACGTTCTCTATCAGACACATGCTCCAGCAAATCCATTGCCCTTTTCATATATTGTAAAGCA
>JAUWNT010000096.1 GCA_030612495.1 Candidatus Aminicenantota bacterium | reverse complement strand
AAATAGCAAAAGGGAATAATACAATAAGGAATAATACAATAATGTTTCTTTTCCGCCCTGTTAATCTATACACAATATATTCTCCTTAAACTTTAAAATTCAATACTTTAAAACAGTACCTAAAATTTTATTCCTTCTTTGATTTTTCTTTTTTTTCTCTTCTCTTTTCTTTTAATGTTTTTTTAGGAACCTTTTTTGTCTTTTTTTCTATCCTTTTTTCTCCCATTTCTCTATCCTCCTATTTAATCTCTTTTTTAAGTATAATTAATTCCAAGTGTATTGTAAAGTCCTTTATAAATTCATTATACTGTTGAAATTTCTATTTACAGCTTTATTCAACTCTTTAATAGAGATATTTTTTATTCCAGCAATCTTTTCAGCAACTATTTTTGCTCTTAAAGGAGTATTTAATTTACCTCTAAAGGGTTCAGGCGAAAGATAAGGGGAATCAGTTTCATAAAAAATTCTATTTATGGGCAATATTTTTACGATTTCTCTTAAATAGTCACTCTTTTTAAATGTAACAATACCTGAAATCGAAATATAGTACCCTCTTTCCAATATTTCTTTGGCATCTTTCATATTCCCAGTATAACAGTGAAAAATAACTGGTAAATTAAATTCCATTTGCTCAAGAGTCCTCAGAATCTCTTTTTCTGCCTCTCTGGAATGTATGAGCAATGGCATTTTAACTTCTCTTGCAATATTAATCTGCCTTTTAAAAACCTTTAATTGATTTTCAGGAGTTGATAGGTTGTAATGGAAATCAAGTCCAGCTTCGCCAACTGCAATTGCCCTTTTATTTTCTAAAAATTTAAATATTTTTTTCTCAATTTCTGAAGTATATTGGTCAGCATTGTGTGGATGAGCAGCAGTCATACATGAGATATTATTATTGTATTCAAGAATTTCTAATGTTCGCTCATGGGACCCCTTCTCATAAGGATCAGCAACAGTAACTATCCTTGAAAAACCAGAACTAAAACATTCATCAATTATCTTTTTCCTCTGTCCCTCAAAATCTTTATAATCAAGATGACAATGAAAATCTATAAAATTCATTTCAACCTCATTACTCATAGATATAATCTCTATAATTCTAAATCTCTTTATACTCTATAAATATAAGAAATTCAAGACTTTGAATGGGGTCAGCTTATAACACCTTTAATATACTGCTGGGTAATTTTATTCCTGGGTGAATTAAAAAGCTCCCCCATATTGCCCTGTTCAATCACTTTCCCCATGTACAAAAAGATAACATAATCCCCAAGCCTTTTAACCTGCCGGAGCATGTGGCTAACCAGAACAATTGTATATTCCTCTTTAAGAGACAATAGAAGGTGCTCAACTTTTTCTGAAGAGATAGGATCAAGCGCGGAAGTTATCTCATCACATAATAGTATATCTGGATTAATAGATATAGCCCTAGCAATGGATAAACGCTGCTGCTGACCTACAGATAAGTCTGCTGCAGGCTGATTTAATCTTTCCTTTACCTCTTCCCAGAGATTTACTTTTTTTAATGTTTTTTCAACAATCGCATCACTTTCTTTTCTATTTAACCGGTTGTGAATTTTAGGTCCGTATGCCACATTTTCATAAATTGATGTTGGAAGAGGAATCGGTTTTTGAGAAATCAATCCTACTTTTCTTCGAAGTTCAGGCAATAAATGCATGGGATGATATATATCTTCTCCATCAATAATAACCTGACCATTCACTTTGACCCCATTATTGATGCTATGAAGTCGGTTTAAGGATTTTAGTAAAGTGGTTTTTCCAGAACCCGAGGGCCCCATAATGGCAGTAATCTGATTTTTTGGAATGTCAAGGTTAATGTTATGAAGAGCAGTAAAATCATTCTTACTATTGTTCTTATAATAAATGTTTAAATTTCTTATTACTATTCCATTATTTTCCTGCATATTAATCTCCAACAGTATATTTTGAAAATTTTTTTTGTAATAAACGTGAGGTAATACTTAAAATTAAAATGATAATAATAAGAATAAAAGCAGCAGCATATGCATGATCTCTTACAGATGGGTAAAAAGAATTGGCTTGTTGAAAAATAACCACTGGAAGAGCTGTGCAGGAGGATAATAACCCCTTAGGCATGGTACTGGCAGCACCTGTAGTAAAGATTATGGAAGCAGCATCCCCGAATGCTCTACCCAATCCTATAAGACTTCCTGCGATAATTCCTGAACTAGAATATTTTAGAATTATTTTTGATACTTCAACACGGGTCAATCCCATTGAATAGGCGATTTCCTTTAATTCTTTGGGTGTTGAAGATATAGATTCATCAACATATCTGGTGATTATTGGTAATTCAAGGAAAATAAGCGCAACTATTCCAGCCAACAAACATCCTCTCCGGTGAAATGATATGAGTATTGTTAATACGAATAATCCATATATAATTGAAGGAGTTCCCCAGAGGATATCTATGAACAATCTTATAATTTCGCTAATTCTTTTACTTGAATATTCCGATTGAAGAAAAAGCGCTATCAGACATGCCAATATTAAAGATATAATGGTAGATGGTACAACCATATATAAACTACCAGCTATAGCATGAAAAAATCCCCCCTCGCCACCCAGTAAGTATCTTGGCCCAGGTGTGGTAAAGATTATTCCTGGGTTTTCGTTGATAGATATCCATCCTCTGGAAATAGTGATAAAAAGAATAAATAGGAGAGAACCGAGAACAGCAAGTATCGAACAAATCATTAGAATTTTCACTATCTTTTCTTCCAGATATCTCATTCTAATACCTCCACCTTTTCTTAAGTTTATTATTTACGACTTTTGCAATTATATTGGAGACGGTTACCAACACAAAAAGAGTCAAAGCCACAAAAATTAACGCTGATTGCTCTTCCGGAACGGACATCATTTCTCCAAAGCTGGAAATAATCAAGCTGGGTAATGTTTGCCCTGATGCGAATAAAGAAGTGGGTATATTATTTTTACTCCCTATGACCATTGCCACGGCCATGGTTTCCCCAAGAGCTCTTCCAAATCCCAGAAGTATGGCAGAGATGATTCCTGGCCCTGCTGCTTTAAACAAAGTTTTTTTTATCATCTGCCACTTGGTAGACCCTAAAGATAAAGAGATTTCTCTTAATTCTACTGGCAAGGCCCTTAATGACTCAACAGTAAGGGATACAATAATTGGAAAAACCATCACAGTAAGAGTGATCGAAGCTGTAAATAAACACATCCCGGTTGTTTCTATTTGGAACCATTTTTTTAACAGCACGGAGAAAATAGGCACAAATCCCAATAACATGCAAAGTCCGAATACAACTGATGGGATACCTGCCAAAACATCAATAAAAGATGACAGGTATCTCCTGAGTTTATTGGGTGAATATTCAGCAATATAAACCGCTGCCAAAATAGAAATGGGAATAGCCATTATCATAGAGAAAACGGTAACTATAAATGTGCCGAAGGTTGCAGAGAAGAAACCGTATTTATGATTTTCCGGCTCCCAAAAAGAAGAAAACAACAATTCTTTGATGGAATATTTGGAGATCACAAGATTCGATTTCAATACTAATAATACTACAAACGAAATAAATAATAAGAAAATGATTGATGTGCAAACAATCATTATCTTTCGACTGATATTATCTTTAACCAATCTGAATGATAAACGATTACCCACTTTCTTACTGCGTCCTTTTACCTTCATTTAAATATTTTATTTCTTCCTGGAGTTTATTATCAGTAAGCTTAACATAACCATTTCCAATCACAAACTTTTGTCCATCCGTGAGAATCCAATTTATGAATTTTTTAACTCTTGTTTTAAAGGGTCCTTTGGACACAACATATTCAAGCCTTGAGGGTGGGGAAGGATAAATTTCATTGGTAATGTTCTTCACCAGATCATCACGTTTTTGGTAAAAGTTTTCGTTTGAGTCGAGTATGTTATTACTATTTATATCAAGTGGTACTGGTCTTATCATTTTTGCAAAATCTCCATTTTCAATATTATAGGCGTAGTTGATATTACAAAACCCAATGGCATTTTTATCAGTTTTGATCCTATTACAGAGAGCTTGATCTCCACTAAAGTTAGCATCCGCTCTGTTTTGGATCCCGGATTGTGTATAATCTCCCAGAAATTTTGCCCATACCTTGGCAGCCCCTGAGGCATCAGATCTCCCATATACAACAATTTTATCATCCTTAAGATCTTTTCCTGCTATTTCACCCCACTTTGTTTTTTCCTTAATAAATATAGCTCGCAATGTTTCCTTAGATAGACCTTGTTTGTTTATTTCTTCAAGAATGGGGTTCTCCGAATTAATTATAGCGATAACAGCATCTTTAGTGACAGCAATATAAAATGCCCCTAATTCCAATTCTTCACTTCTGATGGGCCTGGAGCACATGGCTATGTCCACCTGGCCATTCAGTACATCTGACATGCCTTTACCAGCTCCTCCGCCCCCAACTTCAATTTTTACCGATTGAATTTTTTGGTATTCATCTGCCCAAATCTGCATCATAGGATACAAAGCCCAAGCCCCGGATACACGAATCGGCTCATTCTTTTCTATTTGACAACCAGAACTTAACAATAGCCCTGTCAGTATTAAAAAAATTAAAAAAATTTTCATTTCGTATTGCCTCCTTTGCATTGTATATAATCTCTATTATATATATATACTTTATATAGTTTATAAATAAAAATTTTTTCTACTTCTTTTTTAAGATGGCTTCCTCTCTGAGGATTTCCGCGAGTGTGGCTTTTTTTAACATATTTACTGTTGTATCTCGTACTTCTTTGAAAATATGCTTAATTCCGCAGGAATTCTCATCCCTGCACATATCACACTTTTCATAATACAAATAGGTCACGCAGGGGAGAAAGGCAATAGGTGGGTCAAATAAGCGAATAATGGTGGCGAGGTTTACCTGTTCAGGTTTTTGATTCAGATAATATCCCCCATTTTTCCCCCGAACACTTTTAACGATTCCTGCATTCTTGAGATTCTGCAATATTGTTTCGAGAAATTTTCCTGGAATATTTTCTGATTCAGCAATATCCTTAATTAAAATGGGACCCTTACCATATTCTTTAGCCAATTTAACCAAAGCCGCAATTGCATATCTTGTCTTTTTTGAAAGCATCTTTTCTTCACCGCTATGTATACTTACTATACCAAAGTACTATAGTATAAACCGTCAAATTAATAATGTCAAGTATATGTAACATTTAAAATTTATTAATTTGACAATTTTTTATTCATAGGTTATAAATTAAATTGAAAATCCTGTGAAAAACATTTTGTCAAAAATTGAGGTAATAAATGGATCAAATCTTACATTTTATTGACAGTATAATAGTAAAATACAATGAGTATGTAGGCGGATATCTGCTTTTAATAATGCTTGTACCTACGGGAATTTATTTCGCTATTAAATTTAATTTCCTTCATATAACAAAGCTTTCACATGCCATTAAAGTAATTAGTGGTAAATATGACAAAAAAGATGATACAGGGGATATCAATCATTTCCGTGCCCTTACAACAGCATTATCAGCAACAATAGGAACAGGGAACATAGTCGGAGTTGCTCTTGCCATCTATTTCGGAGGCCCTGGTGCTGTATTCTGGATGTGGGTTACAGGTTTTCTGGGAATGATACTAAAATTCGTAGAGTGTACTCTCTCTTTTAAATTCAGGAAGATACACAAGGATGGATCAATCTCAGGTGGTCCTATGTATTATATGGAAATGGGTTTAAAAGAGAAATTTGGACCTTTTGCAAAAATCATTGCAGTATTTTTTGCATTTGCTACTATTTTATGCTCAATGGGAACAGGAAATATGGCACAATCCAACTCAATCTCAGATGTTTTAAAATCAAATTACAGTATTCCTACATGGATAAGCGGATTAATATTAACATCTTTTGTACTCCTCGTAATTGTAGGCGGAATAAAAAGAATCGCAGAAGTTACTTCAAAACTTGTTCCTTTTATGGCTTTCTTATATTTTGCAAGTGCTATCACAGTGATTATGATCTTTTATAATAAAATCCCTGATGCTTTTTTCCTGATACTTAACAGCGCATTTACTGGAACTGCAGCATATGGCGGGTTTATTGGTTCTTCTTTTATTATTACACTCAGATTTGGTGTGGCAAGAGGGCTATTTTCAAATGAAGCAGGTCAGGGTTCTGCAGCAATTGCTCATGCAGCTGCAAAAACAAAATATCCTGTAAGAGAGGGATTGGTAGCCTCGGTTGGTCCATTAATAGATACCCTTATTATTTGCAGTTTAACTGCTTTTACAATCATATTAACAGGTGCATGGAGAGTAGGAATAAAGGGAGTGGGAATGACTGTAGAGGGATTTACAAAAGGGCTTTCACATATAGGAATGGGTACAATGGGTCCACATATTGTTGCTGGAGGATTGATTTTTTTTGCATTCTCAACCATTATAAGCTGGTCATATTATGGAACAAGGGCTGCAGAGTACCTATTAGGATCAAAATCAATCAAACCATACAGATATGTTTATGGTATATTTGTATTTTTAGGTTCAATATGGGGAATTGATATAGTATGGCACTTTGTTGATATGGTAATAACATTTATGACAATTCCCAATTTAATTGCAATATTAATATTATCACCTATTGTAAAAAAGGAAGCTAAGAAATATTTTAAATTAATGGAGAAAGATCAGAACAAGCTCTTCTGATTTAACACAAATTATCTATTTTCGGGGAAAAGAGAAGAAAATTTGTCTCAAAGGAGTAAAATAAAATGAGAAAAATTATTATTGCAGGAATGTTTTTTCTTGCTTTAACTTTTATCTCCCTCAATGCTCAACGTGAATGGGCAAAAACCTATGGAGGCAGTGACAATGATGAAGCCTCGTTCATTCAACAGACAGGTGATGGAGGTTATATTGTTGCAGGATACACTCGCCCTATTAACGCTGTAAGGGGGGACATCTGGATTTTAAAGCTTAGCACAGCAGGAGTGATTGAATGGCAACGAACCTATGGAGGGAGTGACGATGATTATGCCGAATGCATTCAACAGACAAATGATGGGAGTTATATTGTGGCTGGCCACACTAGGTCCTTTGGTGCTGGAGGTTCTGATATCTGGATTTTAAAGCTTGACTCAGAGGGGAATATTAAATGGCAACAAACCTATGGAGGGAGTGACTTGGATTTGGTTTATTCCATTCAGCAGACAGATGATGATGGTTATATTCTTGTGGCCCGCACTTGCTCCTTTGGTGCTGGGAGCGATGACATCTGGATTTTAAAGCTTGACTCAGAGGGGAATATTAAATGGCAACGAACCTATGGAGGAACTAGCTATGATATGGCTTATTCTATTCAACAGACAAGCGATAGAGGGTATATTGTGGCTGGACGCACTTACTCCTTCGGTGAAGGAAAAGATGATGCCTGGATTTTAAAGCTTACTTCAAGTGGAGATATCGAGTGGCAACGAACATATGGAGGCAGTGGCTATGATGGAGCTTCGTTTATTCAACAGACAAGTGATGGAGGTTATACTGTTTTAGGTTACTACACTTTTGATTGCTTGGAGGGGGCTGATACCTGGATTTTAAAGCTTAATCCAGAGGGAGAGATCGAGTGGCAACAAACCTATAAAGGATTTGACGGCCATGACTTTTTTCCTCGTTCTTTTCAGCAGACAAGTGATGGAGGTTATATTGTTGCAGGCTGGATTGACCTCACTGGTTGGGCATTTGGTGATGCCTGGATTTTAAAGCTTACTTCAAGTGGAGATATCGAGTGGCAACGAATCTATGGAGAAAGTGATCCTCACAGTGATAATGCTTCTTCCATTCAGGAGACAAGTGATGGTGGATATATTGCTGCAGGCTCGACTAACTCCTTTGGTGCTGGAAACACTGATATCTGGATTTTAAAGCTTAATCCAGAGGGAGAAATTGACCCTTCCTGTGGATTTATAAGAAGCTCAAATGCTATAGTTTCAGCCACACATATTTCCCCTTCCAATACGAGGGTAACACCTGTAAATACAAATGTTACTCCTCAGAGCACCCATATCTCACCTCAAGACACCAATGTAATTTCTAATCTTATCTGTAGTAGAAAGAAAAAAGGAGGCGGAAGAAGATGAAAAAAGTATCATTTTTTGTTTTAATTTTACTTTTTATAGCGAGTTCTAATTTTGCTCAGGCACAGAAATTTCAAGTATGCATTTTTAGTGGAGTGAATCATGTTTTAGAGTATGGCTCTGAAGATGACTATGTGATGGGAGAAAATGATTTTCCTGTTACTCCAGCTCATACTCCTGCAAATTTTGGTGTGGCTTTTGCTTATTTTTTCACAAAAGATATGGGAATTGAATTAGATGGAAGGTGTACTTTGTCTTCTATAGTGACCTTACAAGATCCTTCAGATCAAGATACAGTGGAGATTAGTACACTTAAACATTTTGCTATCACTTTAAATTTTATCTATCAGTTTTCAAAAGGCAAATTTAGACCATACCTCGTGATAGGAGGTGGAATTGATGGGGTTTTAGGCAAAGATGAAGCTTATACT
>JAUWNT010000014.1 GCA_030612495.1 Candidatus Aminicenantota bacterium | reverse complement strand
ATATGTGCTCCTCAGGATTCTGAAATAAAGGTTGAATTTCCAGCAGGAGCTGAAAAGAAGAGTCTTATTAATATGTGTTCCAATAATTACCTTGGCCTTTCATCTCATCCGGAAGTTGTTAAAGCAGCAATAAAGGGCCTGGAAAATAGGGGATATGGTATGTCTTCTGTTAGATTTATATGTGGGACACAGGATATTCATAAGAAATTGGAAAATATGCTTTCTGAATTTTTAGGCACAGAAGATACAATACTATTTCCATCGTGTATGGATGCAAATGCAGGTGTTTTTGAGGCTATTTTAAATGAACAGGATGTTATGATATCAGATAGGCTTGTGCATGCTTCAATTGTTGATGGGATAAGGCTATGTAAGGCTCAAACAGATACATATAAACATTCGAATATGGAACACCTTGAGAAAAAGCTTCAGCTTCACTCAGATAAGCGCTTAAAGGTAATAATTACTGATGGTATATTCTCAATGGATGGAGATATGGCAAAACTTGATGAGATTGTGAAATTAGCTGAAAAGTATAATGCTATGGTATTTGTTGATGACTCTCATGCTTCCGGGTTTATAGGGAAAACAGGAAAGGGTACTCATGAATTTTGTAATGTGTTGGGCAAGGTCGATATTATTACAACAACTCTTGGTAAAGCTCTTGGCGGAGCCTCTGGAGGATGTGTTTCAGGAAGAGCAGAGATCGTGGAGATGTGTCGTCAAAAAGCAAGACCATATCTTTTTTCAAATACAATTCCACCTGTAGTTGTGTCAGCTGCAATTAAAGTTCTTGAAATAATATCAAAAAATACTGATAGAAAAGATAAATTGGAAAAGAGCACAGAGTTCTGGAGGAATGGATTAAATGAGGCTGGTTTTATTGTAAAAGATGGCGAATCCCCAATAGTGCCTATAATGTTATTTAATGCAAAACTTTCTCAAGATTTTGCACAGGATCTTTATAATGAAGGTATTTACGCAATTGGATTCTTTTTCCCGGTAGTTGCTAAAGGTCAGGCAAGAATAAGAACTCAGTTATCAGCTTCACATGAAAAACATCAATTAGAGAGAGCTCTTGATGCGTTTATAAAGATAGGAAAAAAGTATGATATTCTAAATAAAACAAAAGAGGAGATTATTGAGATTTATGGACTTTAATTATAAAATTAGAAAAGGAGTAAAACATGTTTAAAAGAACAAAAGAGTATTTAAAAAAGGAGTTACAAGGGATCAGGGATTCAGGGCTTTATAAGGATGAAAGAATTATTCTTTCTGATCAGAAAGCCAACATTGATGTTAGTTTCCCTGAAGGTTCTGCACCAAAAAAGGTTTTAAACTTTTGTGCTAATAATTATCTTGGTTTAGCTAATAATCCAAAGATGATCGAAGCAGCTCACAAAACACTTGATAAATATGGTTTTGGGCTTTCATCAGTCAGGTTTATTTGTGGAACTCAGAATATTCACAAGGAATTAGAAAAAGTAATAGCTAAATTTTATGAAACAGAGGATACGATTTTATATACCTCTTGCTTTGATGCGAATGGGGGTCTATTTGAGACTTTATTAGGACCAAATGATGCTATTATCTCTGATGCTTTAAACCATGCAAGTATAATTGATGGAATTAGGCTGTGTAAAGCAAAAAGATATGTTTTTACTCATGCTGATATGAATTCTCTGGAAGAGAAATTAAAAGAAGCACGTGAGAACAATGCAAATAATATTATTATTGCTACTGATGGTGTATTTTCTATGGATGGAGATGTTGGAAATGTAAAGGGACTGGTTGAGCTGGGAGAAAAATATGATGCAATGGTCATGGTTGATGATTCTCATGCTACAGGTTTTTTTGGGGAAAGAGGTAGAGGAGCTGTTGAGTATAATGGAGTTTTAGGTAAAGTTGATATTATTACTTCAACCCTTGGAAAAGCTATGGGAGGTGCATCTGGAGGTTTTACAACAGGAAGAAAAGAAATTGTTGAGATATTAAGACAGAGATCAAGGCCTTATTTATTTTCAAATACAGTTGCACCAGCAATAGTTGGAGCTTCAATCGCAGCATTTAAACTTCTGGATGAAAGTAATGATCTGCGAGTGAAATTAAGAGAAAATACAAAATATTTCAGAGAAAAGATGAATGCATTGGGATTTGATATTGTAAAAGGAGTACATCCAATAGTACCTGTTATGTTTGGAAAATATGAGAATGATGCACAATTAGCTCAAGACATATCAAAGGATCTGTATAATGAGGGTATTTATGTTATTGGATTCTTTTATCCTGTTGTACCAAAAGGCCAGGCAAGAATAAGGGTCCAGATTTCAGCAGCTCATAGTAGAGAAGATTTAGATAAAGCTATTAATGCTTTTGAAAAAATAGGTAAAAAACACAAAGTTATTTAAGATAAGGCATTGTTATTTACGCTCAACAGGCATAATAAGACAACTTGGTCCGCCTGTACCCTTTATAAATTCTGACAGGTCAATAGTATGTATATAAATACCAGTATTCTTGAGTTTATTAATTACTTCCATATTTGAAATATCTGCTATGATTTCATTATTCCCAACACATATTACATTCCCACTTACAAATGTATTAAAAGGAACTTCAATTTTGTTAAAACCATTGAAAAAATTGTCAGGAAATACATTTTTACAATAAAGTATTTTCTCAGGACCAATAACACTCATAGCACCTCCAATATGTAAATAGGGGGAAGGAACAGGTATTGTTCTTACTTGATATCCAAGAGCATTTAAAAAGCTTGAAATCTGTTTTATACCTTCTTTATTTGTTCTTTTAGAGAGTCCGACAAAGGCAACTGATCCGGCTAATATAATATCCCCACCTTCTACTGTACCGGGTTCTTTAATACTTGCATATTCAGGTTCTTGTATAGAATTTAATATTTGTGACACCCATATATCTTCTCCAACCCTGGTTTTAAGTCCCATTCTTAATTTAATATATCCTGCAGGAGTACACAGACACGCATCTCTTGTAAAAACAGAATTTGGATGATCTTTAAGTTCTGGAACATCAATTACTTCACATCCAGATTTTTCAAGTATTGATTTAAGATTATTATGCTGGTCTATTGCCTTGTTCTTATCAGCAGGTTGTGTGATGTTGTGTAAAACTCTATTTTTATAATTAAAGTATTCAATACTGGGTGAACATACAATTACACGTGATAATTTATCTCCTTCATTTCTTAACATAGAAGTTTACTCCTGAAAGTATGGAAAATATTATATTTATCATATATAATTTTTATTGTCAAAATTAAGAAACAGGAGGTTATATGTTAGAAAAAAAGGGTATGGATCGTAGAAATTTTATAAAAAATTCTGCTTTAGGTGTTGTTGGGGCTGGTATGATGGTAAAAGAGCCAATGCTTAAATCAAAAGGAAAAGAGAAAAAAGAACCAAAGAAAATAAAGAGCTTTCGTATTCTGGGTCGAACAGGATTTAAGGTATCTGATATTGGGGGTGGTTATTTAAATGATGCTGGAGTTATTAATGCAATGTTGGATGCAGGTGTAAATTATATTGATACTGCTGAGAGTTATGGAAATCAACGTGTGATCGGCTCTGCAATACAAAATCGTGATCGTAAAAAACTTTTTATTACATCAAAGCTTGAAATTAAAAAGGATGTTTCAAAAGAGGGATTTTTGAAAAGAACACGCAAATGTTTGGAAGAACTTCAGACAGATTATATAGATTGTATGATGATGCACTGTGCAGAAACAGTAAAGGTATTGAAAACAGAAGGCTTTCATAAAGCTATGGACCAGTTAAAAAAAGAGGGTAGAGTTAGATTTGTAGGTGTATCCAATCATGGTTCTTTCTGGTTTCGTGATCCAGAAGAAACAATGGAAAAGGTTCTTTTAGCTGCAGCAGCTGATGGGCGCTTTGATGTTATTCTTCTGGCTTACAATTTTTTGCAGATGGATATGGGAGAACATGTATTGAGTGTTTGTAAGGAAAAGAATATAGGCACTGCTCTTATGAAGACTACACCTGTGGTGAAATATTATGGTTTGAAATCAAGAATTGAAGAATTACAAAAACAGGGAAAGGAAGTTAATGAATTCTATTTGAAAGGTTTAGAAAGGTTTAAACAAAAAGCTGAAAAAGCAGAGGGTTTTATAAAAAAGTACAACTTAAAAAATCCTGAAGAAATACGTGATGCTTCAATCCGTTTTGTTTTGGATAATCCTGATGTTAGTACTGTTTGCTGTTCCATGAAAAATTTTGATGATGTAGAACGCTTTGTAAGTCTATCTGGAACAGGGTTGAGTTATGTGGAGAAGAAAAAACTTACTGCTTATAAGAAGAGTTGGGGAGAATTGTACTGCAGACATGCATGTGGTATATGTGAAACATCATGCCCAAATAAGGTTCCTGTAAATACTATTATGCGCTACAATCACTATTTTGATACTCAGGCACGGGAAAGGTATGCAATGGCAAAATATGCTGAGATTCCAGGTGCAAATGCAAAAGAGTGTTTTTACTGTACTGGATTATGTGAATCAGCTTGCCCATACAATTTGCCTGTTCAGGGTATGCTTACAATGGCACACGAGCAATTATCACTTGCATAAAAAGATTGTATTTGGGAAATTTATAGAGTTTATAGATTAAAAAAAAAGGGGAGTTAAAAAACTCCCCTTTTTTTATTATTTGATTGATATTAAATCACACCATAAGCAAGCATAGCTTTTGCAACCTTAATAAATCCTGCTATATTTGCTCCCATCATGTAGTTTCCAGGGTCTCCATATGATTTTGCTGCTTCAAGAGATGATTTGTGAATGCTTTTCATGATCCTGTGAAGATGATTGTCAACTTCTTCACGAGTCCAGCTTAATCTTAAACTGTTCTGGCTCATTTCAAGGCCTGAAACAGAAACACCTCCAGCATTTGCTGCTTTTCCAGGTCCATAAAGTACATTGTTATTCATATATACTTTTATGGCTTCAAGGTCTGAAGGCATATTTGCACCTTCTGATAAACAAATACATCCATTATTTACCAGAGCTTCTGCATGCTCTTTGTTAATTTCATTTTGAGTTGCACATGGTAAAGCAATATCAACTTTTACTCCTTGTTCCTTAATAGCATCCCAAACGCTTTTTCCTTCATAGTATTTGACATTGTATTTTTCTGCATATTCTTTTATTCTTCCTCTTTTAATATTCTTCAAATTCATTACAAAGTCCCATTTCTCGCCTTTGATTCCATCCATGTCAACAATAGTTCCACTTGAATCAGAAAGGGTAATTGGTATTCCTCCAAGTTCATTAACTTTCTGTGTTGCATACTGAGCAACATTTCCAGAACCGCTTATTGCAACATATTTACCTTTAAAATCATCATTTCTTGTTGCAAGCATTTCTGCAGCATAATATACATTACCGTAACCAGTAGCCTGGGGTCTTATAAGACTTCCGCCCCATTCCCTTCCCTTTCCAGTAAAAACACCTGTATGCTCGTTTTTCATCTTTTTATAAAAACCAAAAAGATAACCTATTTCTCTTCCTCCAACTCCAATGTCACCAGCAGGAACATCTGTGTCAGGGCCCAAATATCTGTAAAGTTCTCTCATAAATGAATAACAGAACTTCATAACTTCTCCATCGGATTTTCCCTTTGGATCAAAATCAGAACCACCTTTTCCACCACCCATTGGAAGTGTTGTTAAAGAATTTTTAAAGATCTGTTCAAATCCCAAGAATTTAATAATTCCAAGGTTTACTGAAGGATGAAATCTTAAGCCACCCTTATAAGGTCCGATTGCATTATTAAATTGAACTCTGAATCCTTTATTCACATGAACCTTACCTCTGTCATCTACCCATGGAACTCTGAACATAATAACTCTATCAGGCTCAACAATTCTTTCATAGATAGCTGCTTTTACAAATTCTGGATGCTTTTCAACTGTGGGTTCTAAAGTTTCCATAACCTCCTCAGCTGCCTGATGAAACTCAGGTTCTGCAGGGTTTTTCTCTTTTAATTTTGCAATAACTTCTTTAAGATAAGACATTAATTTTCCTCCTAAAATTTTTATTGTATATAGCAATAAAAATTTTTAAATTTTAATGTTTATTTTAATTATAAGTTTTGATAAAGTCAACCTAATTTTTTATAAAATATAATTTAATTTATTAAGAGTATATCTTTATTTATTTATAAGATATTTATGCGCTGATTCAGCAGCTTTTTTCCCATCTCCCATAGCAAGTATAACAGTTGCACCTCCTCTTACTATATCACCTCCGGCGAAAATATTGGGTATTGATGTTTGCAATGTTTCCTCATTTACTACAAGTGTTCCCCATCTTGTAACATCAAGACCTTTTATTGTTTGAGGGATAAGAGGATTTGGTGAGGTACCAATCCCAACTATAACAATATCTATATCGATTGTGTATTCGGAACCGGGAATTGGTTTGGGTCTTCTTCTTCCTGATTCATCAGGTTCTCCAAGTTCCATTTTTTGAACTTTAATTTGCTTAACCTTATCTTCTGTATCTCCTATATATTCAACAGGATTTGTCAGGATTAAAAATTCAATACCCTCTTCTTTAGCATGGTGAACCTCCTCAATTCTTGCAGGCATTTCCTCTTCGGATCTCCTGTATATGATCATAGCACGATCAGCACCCAATCTTTTTGCTGTTCTAACAGAATCCATAGCAGTGTTTCCACCACCTATAACTGCAACTCTTTTAGCCCTAATTATTGGAGTGTCATATTCAGGAAATTTATAAGCTTTCATAAGGTTAACTCTTGTAAGATATTCGTTTGAAGAGTAGATATTAACCAGGTTTTCACCTGGAACATTCATAAATCTTGGAAGCCCGGCTCCTGAACCTATAAAAAAGCCTTTGAAGCCTTGATCTTTTAGTTCATCTAAACCTGCACTTCTACCCACAATAAAATTCTTTACAAATTTTACACCCATCTTTTCAAGGCTATTTATTTCTGCTTTTACTATTTTTTTTGGAAGCCTGAACTCTGGAATTCCATAAACAAGAACACCACCGAATTCATGCAATGCTTCGAATATTGTAACTTCATAACCAAGTTTGCACATCTCACCTGCAAAGGTTAATCCTGAAGGTCCTGAGCCTATAACAGCAATTTTAATATTGTTGCTTTTAAGTACCTCGGGTATTGATACTTTGCCAGTATTTCGTTCATAATCTGAAGCAAATCTTTCAAGATGTCCTATTGCAACTGAAGGTTTTTTCATTTTATTATATATGCACTTTAATTCACATTGGTTTTCCTGAGGACATACCCTTCCACAAACTGCAGGAAGGGCATTTGTATCTTTTAAAATCTTTGCAGACTCTAAAAAATCACCTTTTTCAATCTGTTTTATAAAACCAGGTATATCAATATTAACAGGGCAGCCTGATATGCATGTAGGTGTTGGGCAATCAAGACATCTTTTTGCTTCAATAATTGCCTGTTTTTCTGATAATCCATTATTAACTTCATTAAAATTTTTGTTTCTTTTAAGAGGTTCATTTTCTGGCATTTTCACACGTTCGATCTGAGTTCTTTCTTTTGCTGGCATACTTTTTCTTAAATTTCCTCTCCATTCCTGAGCTCTATCTTTTTTTAAAGCTTCATAATCTACAGACATTATTCTCTCCTCATTTAAGGTCTTTCAAATATTTTGAATAGGAAGTTTCTTCTTCTTTTTTATATGCATTTAATCTTTTCAACATTCCATCAAAGTCAACTTCATGAGCATTAAATTCAGGCCCGTCCACACAAACAAATTTAGTCTTCCCTCCTACAGTTACTCTGCAAGCACCGCACATTCCAGTACCGTCAACCATTATTGTATTTAAACTGGCAATTGTATGAATATTGTATTTTTTTGTTAATAATGCAATGAATTTCATCATTATTGCAGGTCCTAAACAAATCACCATATCTACTTTTTCTCTTTTTATAACCTCTTCTATTCCAGCAGTGATTAATCCCTTTTTTCCATAAGATCCATCATCAGTCATGATCATAAACTCATCTGCAAATTCTTTCATCTCATTTTCCAATATTATTAAATCTTTAGTTCTTGCAGCAAGTATTGTTATTAATTTGTTGCCAGCTTCTTTGAATGCTTTTGCAATAGGATAGAGTGGGGCAACTCCAACTCCACCTCCAGCAGCAATAACTGTTCCTACATTTTCAACTTTTGTTGGCTGTCCTAAAGGACCTACAAGATCGGAGATATGGTCTCCTGCATTTAAATTGAATAATTTATGAGAGGAGGTGCCTACTTTTTGCACAATTATTGTAATTGTGCCTTTTTCAGGATCAGCATCTGCAATTGTAAGAGGAATTCGTTCTCCTATTTCTCCCATTTTTATGATTACGAATTGTCCTGCTTTTCTGTTTTTTGCTATTCTTTTGTTTTCTATTATTAACTTCGCTACATTTTCTGATAAAACTCTTTTTTCAATAACTTTGTACATAAACTTACCTCCAGTTTATTAATTGAATAACATAGCAAAAAAAATTGTAAATTTCAATTCAAATAAATAAAAATATATAAAATTCTTTACCCTGTATCTGGTTTTAATATTATTCCCTTTGAGTTTTGGCCATTTATCTTTATTGTAAATGGTTTTGAAAATTTTACATGTTTTACATACTTAGTTTGTGTGTATGTTTTTTGTTTTTTTATCCATTCCCATAAAATGAATTCTTCTTCACAATGTCTTCCTATATGAAAATATCCCATTTGTAAAGCTATCATATTGTGAAAGAAGTGGCTTCCCTGAGAAGGATCTATATTAAAATTTTTCAGGTTAGATTCAATTATCATCTTTGCCTTTGAAATTTGGTACCATTCAACAGGAATACCAAGCCACGGATCAGAAGTTCCCCATCTGCCAAAGCCAATTAGAATATATTTTAAATTTTTATCAATAAACTTTTGATTCATCTGACCCACTTCATAGGCGATTTTACGGTTTTTTGATGCATCAAATGTAAGAGGGTCAACATATACAAGATCATATAGATCGAGAAAAACTCCATTTCCCATTGAATGTTCGGATTTACAAATAATATCATTTCGATTAACATTGTCTAAAGAAATATCAATGTTTTCTTTTCCTGCTATCGTTGGTCTTATTTGCAGCAGTTCAATTTCATGTTTCTTTTTTTTATCTTTAAATAGGTTTAAAGCAAATTCAATTTCAATATGAGAACCAAATGCTTCACGTCCGATTTCTAAAACTTCATTCAAAATTTCTGATAGAGGAAAAATATTGAATTTTAAAATGTTTGCAAATGTTATAATCCTTGGGCCTTTTATTGAAACAGTATCTCTTATAACATTGTCTTCTGGGGAATAGGTACTTGCAACAAAAAATAGGGTATCATGCTCTTCTGCATCAGATATGTTAAGTTTATTTAGGCTAAAAGTTTCATCATTAATTATTTTTAGGGCACTATTGGATAGGTTAATAGAGAAAAAATGATTTTGAGATTTTTTTAAATATTCATCAATAGAAGAGAATGGAGGATTCATTTCAGGATATTTTGGAGAGAATCTGAAAACCTGATCACCTTCAGCAATTGTTCTTCCAAGTCCTAAAGCAAGTTGAATAACTCCATCATCAGGTTCCATATGTGAAATAGGATAATAATTGTATGATTGTGCAACTCCTGATACAACTGGATAAAAATTATTGTTATAATTTTGTCCAACAACTTGCTGAACAATAACAGCCATTTTTTCTTCTTCAATTGAAAAGTTTGTGTTTCTTATATACTCTTTTGGGGATTTAAAAAAAACAGATGCATAAATAAGCTTTATTGCATTACATAATTGAATAAGCCTCTTATTTAAAACAGGGTTATTGTTCGGAAGTAGGAAAGTGGAATAGAGTCCTGCAAAAGGAAGTGTTTGAGAATCCTCCAGTATACTTGAAGACCTGACAGCAATTGGATATTTAATGTTGATAAGCAGAGTTTTAAGGTCCTGAACTATTTTATCAGGTAATCTCTTTTTCATGAATTTTTTAGAAATTTTGTCATTATCTGTTTCAGATATTGCAAATTTTTGAAGTTTATTGCTTTCAATGAATTCTTCGTATACTTCACTGCAAATAACAAAGGTATATGGTGTTTTTATTTCTACATCTTTAAATTTCTCATATAATTTTGTCTGTGCAAGAAGAGTATTTATAAAAGCAATACCTCTTGCTTTCCCACCAAGTGAGCCATTTCCCAATCTTATAAAGGAATTTTCTGAGTCAAATTGAGTTTGCTCAAAATCTGTTATTACTCCATATTGGTTTTTATATAGTAATTTTTGTAATTCAGATAAAATAAATTCTCTAATATCTTCTATGTTTTTGAAATCAGATACCTTTTTTGGCCTGAATTTATCTGCAAGGTCAAACTCAGTTCTTGCTCTTAGCCATATTGAAAAATGGTTTCTTTTTGCATGAAATTCAAGACTTTCTGCAGGTATTATCTGGATCATTTTTTCAAATTCGTAAAGATTCTTTGCTCTACCAATCTCCTCTCCTTTCTTATCTTTAAAAACAAAATCTCCAAAACCAAAATTAGAAAGTATAAATTGACTTAAATCATGTAAGAGGTTGTTCGAATTTTTATTCAAAAAATCCAGACCGTTTTTGTATGCAATTGTTTTATTCTCTAAATCAGAGGATTGTAAAAGAAAAGGTAGGTCTGAAATCTCTTTTTTTACCTTTTTTGCAAATCTGAAACCAGCATTTGGGTCAATTTTATCCTCTCTGGGAAAGCTTATATCAGATAAGACTCCAAGAAGATTTTTTTTATATTTGTTATAGAATTTTATTCCCTGTTCATATGTTTCAGCCATTAGGATCTTTGGTCTTGCTCTCATTCTCAGCAATCTATGCAAATCATTAACGCCTTCGGATATTAACAATCTGGTTTGTGTCATTATCTCAGTATAAATTAAGGGCAGGAACATAGAGTAAAATTTAGGGGAATCTTCTATTATAAGGATTACTCTAACACCCAGTTGAATATCGTTATCAATATTTTTTAAATCCTCAATATATTTTATGATTGCAAGCAAAATCCTTGTATTACCTGACCATAAAAAAACTTTGTCTATGCTTTTTGTTTTCCTGAATTTGATTAAGAGATTAGTTTCAATCCATTCGTAAGTTAAAAGTATAACTGGCATTTCAGGGATGAGTTTTTTTACTTTTTCACCGAACTCCAAAGGATCCATATCTGCTATTCTTGTCATTGTTATAACCATATCAAAAGAACCATCTGTGAGCATTTTAAGGGCTTCTGTAGCAGAGGAAGCTCTTGTTATTCTCGGTACGAATCTCAAGTTTAAGTCAATATATTCGCTGAATATCTTTTCAGATAATCTCCCATCTTCTTCAAGCACAAAAGCATCATAGAAACTTGAAACAAGTAATATTTCTCTAACTCTATATTTCATTAAATCATGAAATATGCTGAATTGTGGTTTATAGTCTTGATAAAATTCCATTTTTTGCCTTATACAACTTAATTATAATTTAGAATATAAGAATATTCAATAATTTATGAAATTAATATATTTTGAGGTTGTTCTGGTTATATGATTTCTTTTGGTTTAGTGTTGTAAATTCTTTCATATTCTTTTACAAAATTACTTTTGCCACAAAGGAACATGCTGGATAGAGGCATTATCTTTTTTATTTTATAAGACAATTTGTTTGCAAGTTCTCTTATATCCCATTGTGCGTGTTCATCATCTCTTAGCCTGATAAAATGATAAATTTCCCTTAGATTCATTTTCATTATAACCATTCTACGGTGAGAGTTCGTCAAAATATAGTCTGCTGTTTCATTGTATCTTTCTTTTAATTTAAAATATGCTTTATTTGTTTTTTCAATTATATCCATAAATTCTTTTTCCAATCCATTTTTTTTTATACTTTCAGGTATGGTGTTTCCTAATTTTAAATCATAGTCTCCTGAAATAAGTGTAGCCATTCTATGTCTTTTTAATTGAGCAAAATTTGATGCACTTACAACTGCCTGGAAAGTAATATCTGGAAATTCAAATTCCCTTGAAGGGGAATCAAAAAATTCAATATTTTTGAACATTTTTTTAAAAATATTCTCTTTCTCTATTTTTTTCATTCTTTCTATTATATTGTATGCATCGTTAAAATTTATATGTTCATATATGCTAAAAAAGGATGAAAGTATAATATTATCTGCATCTGGAGTGTATCTGATTATTTCAGGTTCGATATTAACAGGATTGAGTTTGTCTATATTATTAAGCTGGAACATGTTTTTAAAAGAAGATTCCAGATCTTTTTCAAAATCAGAAGGCTCTGAGAAAAGAATGATTGAAGGTGCGATTTTTTTTACCATAGAGTATATTTTTCCCCTCATTTCTATCAATTCAAATCGTTTACTTAATGCGAACCTCCTTAATAGATGTTCTAAATTTCTTGCATTTACTGTTAAGCCCAATTGCCCTTCTGTAGCCAGAGATAGGATGTATCTTGCATCCTCTTTTGCCCACCCTTCCAAAAGATTTTTGTTCCCTTTTATTTCAGCTAGTTTTTTATACTTATTAAAAATATATTTTTCTAAAATGGAAAGAGATTTTCTATAGAATGCATTCTGGATGTTGATTGTATCCTTGAAGAGGTTGATTGATGCTTTGTCTTTTATTTCATTAGGTGTAACATAATCTCCATTGAGTGTTACATATCTCTGTGATTTTTCAGTATATGAAGATAAACGACATTTTTCAATTTCTTCAATAGCAAGCCTTGAAACTCCTATTATGTCAAAGTTAAAAACCGCATGCTCAGCTACAGAATGATGCCCCATCTTGAATATAATGGTTTTATTTGATTTTCTTGCTTTTTCAATGTCTTTTTTAGCCTGTTTTCTTAAAGAAGTAACATCTTTTGAGCTTCTACTGATTCTTGCATAAGCAGCGCTGAATATTTCAGGAGTTAATACTTCTTTTTTACTTTCATTAAGTTTTTCCAGAATTTCTGAATCAACATTATATCCGGCAAGTTTTATTTTCAAAATGCCTCCGATTTAATTAAACTTTATTTTAATATATTTTATATTGAAATCAATAGAGAAAATTAATCTTGATGAAAATCTGTTATAAATTTGATTATTTTTTGTGCGCCTTCATCTATTGAACTATTATTCCATACTTCAATAACATTAAGATTGTCTTCTTCAATTGTTTTTGTATATATTTCTTCGTTTTTTATTAGATAATTTGTGTCTATTTTTATGAGTTCATTCTCTATTTTTCTTTTTTCATATTCAATAATGCTTGTTCTTATGAAAAACGTTATATCATAGGTTCTTATCCAATATTTATACAAATTTTTTAGAACATTGTTTTTTTCTTTAATTTGATCTGATATCTCTAGTTGAGAAGTATGTTTTTCCCATAAGATCCATTGATCAAGAACTGAGCCATCACACAATAATATATCTGGTAATGCGATTGACTTTACATTTTCTTCATTTATTTGAGTTGAGAGAAAATAAAACTGACTTATAAAGTTTGACTTTTTATCTTCATCAAAAGGACTCTTTTGAGATATTTTATCAATTGATTCAACTTTGTATTTTAAAGAGAGTACTTTTTTTACTTCTGATAATAAGGATGTCTTCCCACACCCTTCTATTCCTGAAAATGATATTTTTATCATTAGTTGATTTTAATAAATTAGTTTTATAAAGTCAAATAAAAGATTATATTGAAAAAAAAAAATATATGTGTTAGATTATTAACGAAAATGATATTTATTAAAATAGCAAGACATAAGGTATGCTTTTGATTGAGGTAAAAAATATGAAAGATAAAGATAAAACAAGAGAGCAGATTTTAAATGAATTGCAAGAGCTAAGGAAGCAATTTACTGACTTGAAAAAATCTGAAACTCATTACAAGCAAAAAGCAGAGGAAATTTGTAAAAAAGATAAAACAATAGAGCCTATTAAGAAAAAAAATATATCAAAACAAATAAGGGATCAATTACAAGGAAGTGAGGAAAAATATAGAGCTCTTGTTAATAGTGCTCAGGATATTATATACATACATGATCTTAATGGTGATCTGTTGATGTGGAATCCTCAAGGGAATAAACTTACTGGTTATTTGAATGAAGAGGTTGTAAATATGAATATTTCTGGAATACTTACGTCAGAATCATTAAAAATTGCACAGCAAAAGACTCTTCTTAAAATTAAATATAAAAAGCATACACCTCCATATGAACTTTCATTGAAGTGTAAGGATGGAGCCATAGTTCCTATAGAGGTAACAAGTGCACCTATTATTTTAGATGGAAAGGTTGTTGCAATTCAAGGCATTGCAAGAGACATTAGAGATCGTAAAGTTATGGAAGAGCGTTTGCGCCAGGCCCATAAGATGGAAGCAGTAGGCCAGCTTGCTGGTGGAATAGCTCATGATTTCAACAATATACTTCAGGCTATCCATGGATATACTGATATTGCATTGATGAAAATCAAAGAGAGTAACATTTTATACCAGAATCTTAAGGAAATTCGAAAAGCATCTATACGTGCTACCAATTTGACACGTCAATTGCTTATGTTTAGTAGAAAACAGCCAGTTGAAATGGTATCTTTAGATATAAATAAGGTGGTTCATAATGTAAGTAGAATGCTTGAAAGTCTTATAAGTAAAGATATAAGTTTGATTGTTGGTGATAGCCATGATCTGTGGGAAATTAAAGGAGATATAGTAAGTATGGAGCAGGTCATTATGAATATTATTGTAAATGCCAGGGATGCTATATTAGATGAAGGAGAAATCATAATCAAAACTGAGAATGTGATTATAGATAAAGAATATTGTAGGATTTACAAATATGCACATCCTGGAAAACTTGTACTTCTTTCAGTTAAGGATACTGGTATTGGTATGGATGAGTCTATTATTGAACATATTTTCGAGCCTTTCTTTACTACCAAAGTTCCTGAGAAAGGTACTGGAATGGGACTTTCTGCAGTGTATGGTATTGTTAAGCAACATAAAGGCTGGATAAATGTTGAAAGTTCGCCTAAAAAAGGCTCCATATTCAAGATATATCTACCTGTAAGTGAATAAGGAGATAAATATGCCAGAATTAGGGATAAATGAGATATCAAAACTAGTTAATGGCAAACTTGTTAATGTTAATAAGGATTTAAAGTTTATAGATTTCCATTTTGATACAAGGTTAATAAATAAGAAAAATTCATTGTTTTTTGCTTTAAAAACCGAGAATAATGATGGTCATAAATTTATCAAAAATATAAAGAACAAAAAAGGGATTGGAGCTGTAGTTTCAAAGGATTTTGTATGCAAAGGCTTAAATATTCCCTTAATTAAAGTTGAAGATACATTAAAAGCAGCACATCAATTAGCTTCTTATGTAAGGAATAAATATAGGAATATAAAATATATTGGTATTACAGGAAGTGCTGGAAAGACAACCACTAAGGAGTTTATATATCAGATTCTATCAAAAAAATACAAAGTTTATAGAGCTTCTGGAAATTGGAATAATTGGATCGGCCTTCCCTTTTCAATATTGAAAATGAATGGGGATGAACAGATTGCGATATTTGAGTTGGCAATGAGTTATCCTGGAATAGGTGAAATTGATTTGTTATCAGAAATTTTAAAACCTGATGTTGTTATGATTTTAAATGTTTTTCCAGTTCATCTTGAGTTTTTAAAGAATATTGAAAATATAGCAAAGGCAAAATCAGAGATCCTTAATTACCTTTGTTCTGACGATGTAGCCTTTATAACTGGAGATTCTGAGCTCATTTTAAGGGAGACAAAAAACAAGAATGGGAGAAAAGTCTATTTTGGGAAAAAAGATGGGAATAATATAATTCTGAGAGATATAAAAAGAGAAAAATCTAAAACAAGGATGGAAATTGATTTTTATGGGATTAAAACTGAGTTTGTTTCTAATTTTATTAATTTGATACATATAGAAAACCTATTTGCTGCAATAATTGTATCACAGTATATTGGTATGAAAAATTTTGAGATACAAGAGGCTATAAAAAATTTAACTCCATTGTTGCACAGAGGTAGAATCAAAAAATATAAGGATTTTACTATTATTGATGAAACATACAATTCTAATCCTGAAGCCTTAAAAAAAACCTTAAGTTGGGTTGATATGGAATATAAAAAAAGGAAAATCGCAATTATTGGAGATATGCTTGAGCTGGGTGAAGATGAGGAGGATTTTCATTTTGATATTGGGAAATATTTTTCTACACTGAATTTTGATTTTCTTATTACAGTAGGGGAGAGATCATTGAAAATTGCAGAGGGAGCTGAATCAGGAGGCTTCAGTAATAGAAATATAAAGGTTTTGAATTTATCAGAAGAAGCGGGTGAGTTTTTAAAAGAAATTGTCGAGCCAGATAGTGTAATTTTATTAAAGGCATCAAGAGGCATAGATTTAACTAAAGCAATAGATGAATTCTGTAAAGATTAAAAAATAGTATTTAAGTATTGATTAATTATGTTGATATGTGTTAAATTTTAATCTCTATGAGACTGAAAATATTTATCATTGGATTTTTTCTTTTACTTATTAATGTAAATTTAAAAGGAGAAGAGCCAAAAATTTATGCAGATAAAACAGAAGTAGATGAAAATATTCTAAAAGCATATGGACATGTTGAAATAAGATGGGAAGACTACAGGATTTTTGCAGATTATCTAGAATATAACGAAAAAACAAAAGAACTAATAGCTAAAGGTAGAGTGACAATGGCTTCAAAAGAAACTTCAATAAGTGGTGATAATCTAAGATTTAATCTAGAAAAAATGAAAGGGGAAATGTTTGATGCATATGGTTTAATGCCTCCTTCTATAAAGTATAATACGAAAAAAATGATTCAAACGGACAGAGACACTTTAAAGTTTAAAAAAATGGAATTTACTTCATGTTCTCAATTGGTTCCAAGATGGAAATTAATCTGTAGAAAGGGAAAAATTAAAAAAGAAAAGTATATTGATATGAAAAGTGTAGTTCTTAAAATAAAAAATATACCTATTTTTTATTTTCCATATCTCAGGTACCCAATAAAGGGTCGCTCAACTGGGTTTTTATTTCCTCAACTTGGACATTCTTCTGAAAAAGGGTTTTTCATATGCAATGCCTTTTATCTGGATATAAAATCAAACCTTGATCTGACACTTTATTTAGATCGGTATTCAGATTTAGGAACCGGCGTAGCTGGAGAGTTTAGATATTTATTTGAAAAAATGGGTGGAACCTTAAAATATTATAGGTTTTTATATAATAAAAATATCGAAACCTATGATGATTCAAGACCGGAATCAGGTTTTGATTATTATGTGAAGGCAGAACACATTCAATCAATGAAGTTTCTGAATACAAAAATTGTCTTGTCAGTAGATAGACAGAGCGATCCAGGTTTTTTAAGAATATTTAATAATGATTTTGAAAGAGTTTTAAGAGCTAATTTCGCAAGCTCAGTTTATATTACATCATCAGTTTCTAATCTTAATTTTTCAGTAAGAGCTTCAACACAGGAAACTTTTTACACATTTAATAATACATCTCGTAAAACCGAATATTTACCTTCATTAAAAGTCAATTTAAACCAGCAGAAGCTTTGGAAAATACCAGGTTATTTTACTATAAACACAGCTTTTGAACGTGTTAAAAGAAGCGGTGAGAGTTATGAGGAAGAACCTGTATATATAAACGATATTTCATCTCAGAGAATAAAGATCGTTCCATCATATATTTTAAATCTGTTCAAATTACCCTGGTTAACTACAACTATAAATCTTCAATCAAATCAGACAATTTATGCAAAGAGTAGAGATTTAGAGACAAAGGAGATTGTAGATAAATCTCTTCATCTACAATACAATACTGCAAGCGCAAATGTAAAGGGGCCTGTTTTTTATAAAATATACAATTTTTCGCATAGTAAGATCAAGCACTTAATTGAACCGCAACTGAATATCAGGTATGTTACAAAATATTGTGATGAAGATAGACAAAGGTTGGTAACTGTTGATTATCTGGATTATCCATCTTATTCATATGTTGGTTTTTCTTTAACATCAAGACTTTTGTATAAATCAATATTAAATGATGAGTCGCCTGTAGATATATTATCTTTTACAATTGCTCAAAATTTCTATTTTGATCCTGAAGAGGCAAATATGTATAGAAAAATCAATGGTGAATATCCAAAGTTTTCTGAATTAAGTAATCGTATAAGGTTCAGACCTTTCAAATATTTATCTTTAGATGCTTCAATTGTATATAATTACTATATTGATAAATTTTCACGTTTGAATGTGAATTTATCATATAATAACAAAGAGAGTTTTTTGAATGGATCAATTGGTTTTAGTTCATATAAAAATCCATATGTTACAAATCCTAATTATGTATTTAATAGAGATGTTATAAGAGGAAATATTGATTTTAATTTACCCGGGTTTCCTATAAAATTTACCTCAGGTTTGGATTATGATATTACAAATAAAGAATTTAAATATGGTTCAGTAAAGGCAATTTTTGATTTTCAATGTATTAATATTACAGCTGAGATGAAAATATTCTCCTGGATAGGTAGAACTGAAACTCAATTTAGATTTGGAGTTAGTTTTGGTAATTTAGGTATGGTATCTGATTTTATGAGTGGAAGGGGGTCCTTAAAATGAATAAAATATTAATAACAGGATGTTCTGGATTTCTTGCATATTACCTGATAAAAATTTTAAAAGAGCAAGATAATAATGAAATCTATGGAATTACTGAAATTCCTGATTTTGTTTCAAATGAATTCCACGTGTTCAATATTGATATAAGAGAAAGAGAAAAAGTATTTGAGATTATTGAGGAAATAAAACCTGATATTATTTTTCACCTTGCTGCAATAACAAATGTTGGCTTTTCATGGGAAAATCAGAAATTAACCTATGAAGTAAATTTTATTGGAAGTTTAAATATTATTGAGGCAGTTGAGAAATATTCGCGTTCTGCGAGATTGGTTTTAATGAGTTCTGCTGAACTTTATGGGAAAAATCATGGACCTGTAAATGAAGATTCGGAAGTTTGTATAAAAAATCCATATTCTTTATCAAAGTACTCGATGGAATTATTGGGAGATATTTTTGTTTCTTCAAAAAACCTTAATATTATAAAAATAAGGTCTTTTAATTTCACGGGTCCTGGTCAGGACAAAAAATTTGTATGTTCTGATTTTGCATATCAAATTGTGCAAATTGAAAAGGGGAACAGGGATCCTGTTATAAAGGTTGGAAATCTTTCTGTGCAAAGGGACTTTTCAGATGTAAGAGATACAGCAAGATATCTTAATATTATTGCTAATAAGGGAGAAAAAGGTAAAGTCTTTAATCTGTGTTCATGCAATTCTTATTCTATAGAAGAAATACTTGAGATTTTACTCGAATTCTCAGTAAAAAAGATCAATGTTATTGTTGATAAAAATAAGTTCAGGCCTTCTGATATTCCGGTTCTCTCAGGCGATTGTTCATTATTACGGGAGAAGTTTGACCTGTCCCCTGATTTTAAAATAGAAGAAACTCTTCTTGATCTTCTAAATTATTGGAGAAGGATTGAGACCTGACCCCTTAAGAATTCATATTGTAACAGATAAATTTAATACAGGTGGTGGTATTGAACATATTTATCAGATTTCAAAAGGCATAACAAATGTAAATTTTGGAATATTTGCAGAAAATGGTAATGCAAAAGATAAATTTAAGGGTTTGGATAATGTAAAAGTTTATGATAAGGGATTTAACCCTGAATATGTACTTGAAAAAAGACCTGATATAGTTCATATCCATCATTTGAGACCATTGCTCTCTTTTTTTAAGAATCCTTTTGTGAAATATAATATTCCAATCATCTTTACTGCTCATGGATTACACATCCATAAGTATGAATTTTCAAAAAGCCTGAAAAAAAGGCTTAAATATTTTTTAAGGTTTAATCTTGAAAAGAATGTTTTAAAAAAGATAGATAGAGTAATTGCAGTTTCAAAAGAGGATACTATATTTCTTCAGGAGAAGTACAAATTGAAAAATGTCACTTATTTGACAAATGGAATTGATTTTTCAAAAATTAATATTTCCAATAAATCTAAGATTGATTTAAGAGAAGATATGAATCTTTCTATGGACCATTTTTTGTTTGTAACAGTTGCAAGATTTGATTTTCAAAAGGGATATGATGTTTTGATCAGAGCAATATATCTTTTGAAAGATTTTATTAAAAATAGAAAAGTTAAATTTATTTTTGTTGGGAAAGGTGATAAATTTGAAGAAATGAAGAAATTATCAGGGAAATTGTCAGTTTCCGAATACATCTATTTCTTTGGAGAGAGAAAAGATGTTTATAACATAATAAAATGCAGTGATTGCTTTATTCTACCTTCAAGATGGGAGGGTCTGCCAATTGTTTTAATAGAAACCGGATTTTTAAAGGTACCAGTTATTGCATCAAATACTTATGGTAATAGAGAGATTATAAGAAAAAAAAATGGATTTCTCTTTGAAAATCAAAACACAGAAGACCTAAGTGAAAATATCAAAAAAGTCATTGAACATAAGAATTATTTAAATGAATATTCAGAAAATTTATTCCAGGAAGTAAAAAAAAATTATAGCATTGAAAATATGATCTCAGGAATTAAGCAGATATATTTTTCTTATAAAAAATATTAAACCCAAAAACTCAGAATTAATAAAGCCCTATATTCTTTAAGTATACTGTCCCCTGTGTTCCTGAAAATGCGTTTGCATTATTTATTGAAAAGAATATTGAACTTATATTATTAAGCTCAGGAGCTGTTTTATTTCCAAAGATCACATAGAATTTTTTAAATGGGATTTGAATCTTTTTCCACTCTTTATCAGAAATAAATGAGTGCCTGTACCATACTTCAGAGCTCTTTGTTTTGGTTCTGAATTCAATCCAGAATCTCATTTTTTTATTTGATCTGGTTTCAAATAGGAATCCTTTAAATATTGAAAGATCGAATCTATTTCTGTTTGATATTACAGACCAGAAATCTTTTTTTTCTCTTTCTTTTTGTAAATTAAATTTAAAGGTTGTAATTAGTTCTCCTTCTGGATTCCTATTATAAGTAAGATCACCTGTTGAAAGTTTATTGTTTTCTACTTTAAAGAATCCCTCTCTATCAACCAATGATTTTTTTAAATTAGTTTCAATCTTTTCTTGAAACCTTTTTCTATATCCAATAAAGAATGGATTTGTGAAAATCCATGGAATTTTATTAAATTTATTATTTATTACAAATATTTCCGCTCTATAAACGCCTGGTTTTTTAACAGGGATTTCTAATCTATGTTTTAAATTGTTTTGAATTTTTTTATATATTTTTCCATCTCTTTTTACAATTATATTTGTTTCAAAATTAAATGGTAATTTAATGATTATTTTACCATGTATTGAGTTTGTGCTGCTTCCCATTTCTATTCTTTCTCTACTTGAAGTTATAAAATATGTTTCGAATCCATTTGCAGGAGCAATTGCCTCTATAACACTGAAAAAAGCTCCTTTTTTTAAAGAAGATACAATGGTTGATGCTGATTTATAGGGATCTTTTTCTATTTCTTTGTCTATTTTTACATAAATATTAAAGATTTTAAACATTGATTTATAGGATGGAAAGTTAAATTGAATTTTTTTGGATATTGGTAATTTAGCATGGCAATCAAGTGCATAAATACCATAATATTTTCCTGTTGAACAGAGGGAGTCAAATTTTTTAATATTTTCTTCAGGGTATTGTATTGTGTTTAAAAGTGCATAGTTTGAATTAAATATATATTGAAGCGGAAATGAAAGTAAATTCAGTATGCTTGTCTTTCTTGCACTACTGTAAGAGTTTAAAATCTCAATTCCAGTAAAGTCTTTAATATCCCAGTCTGTCCATGGTATTTTGTCATCAAACGGATGAGATATGAAACATACACCATTATCATTTATAACTTCATTTATGGATTGCTGTGGTTCAGGTGGGAAGATATATTCAGGTATTTTGTATCCTATTGCAGCTAAGTGTCCTGAGTTAAGTGAAAATTCCGAGCCTCCGATTAGAAGTACATCGCTAAACCATGAAGTGGATTTTGAAGCTTTAATATTTGGTTCTCCATGATCTGTTAGTATTACAAAATCCAGTTTTAGCTGAGATGCAGCTTTTGTTATATCATATATAGTACCTTTTCCATCAGAGAAGATGGAATGCATGTGATAAGCGCCTTTTTTATAAAATGATTGTAATGGGTTTATATTCATCTCTTTATGATATGAAAAAATTGGGAAAATTATAAGAATTATTATAATTATAAAACAGAAAAAGATATATTTTATGATTCTTTTATTTCTTTTTATCATTTATTTCCTC
>JAUWNT010000047.1 GCA_030612495.1 Candidatus Aminicenantota bacterium | reverse complement strand
TAAGAAGCATAACACCTGTTATAACCTGTCAACTCTACAAACTCATCTAATACCTCTGTCTTTGATCTTTTACGCACTTTCTTATATCTCCTCGCATATTCCTTACTTACTTCTCTCTTAGCTTTCATTGATAACCCCATTCTTACACCTCTTCTGATAGATTACATCAAAAAAGGTACCACTTCCTGATAAATTTTTCATATAGATTTTTTCGTGCGTCAACGATCTATACTTCGTATAGATTCTTAAATGAGGCAATACGTCAGTTGTATGATTTACATTTTTTTAGATCAACATATCTTTCAAATATTCTGTTACATTCCTGTTTTTGCGTGCTGAGCAAAGGCTAAGATTGTCATTACCCAAAAAAGTATAAATAATATAAGTGGTCAAATCCCTTCTATTTATCTGGCTTTGGCTTTATCCACAAGAGGCCTTTTTCCTCTTTTGTGTTTTGAAAAATATTTAAGAATGATCTCAGCTTCTTCAAAAGGAACTGTTAAAAATGAGAAATTATCAAAAATCTTTATATCTTTAATATTTATACTCTTAAGCTTTGTTTTCGATAAAATAAAATCAACCAATTTTTTTGTGTCCATTTTTGCGGACTTACCCAATGCCACAAAAAGACGGGTTTTCCCGTGTTTGTCTAATGAGACTTCTTTTATTTTATTATAACTGCTCTCATCAAACTCACCGTTAAATGAATATTTTAGAAGAGATGCTATGGTTTCGATAGGGCTGTGTTCTTCAATCAGGTTTTCAGCAATCTTCATATATTCTTTACTGATCTTTGACTCTATGATATCGGAGAGATCCAATTTCAATCTGTCTATTTTTGCATTAATTATGTCTGTAATCTCCGGAAGTTTCTCTTTTCTAATACTTGATTTTGAAATCTTTTTTATATAACTAAGTCTTCTGTATTCGGCTGGAGTAACAAAAGTTATGGCTGTCCCCTCTTTTCCGGCTCTACCTGTTCTTCCGATTCTGTGAACATAAAAATTGGGATCTTCTGGAAATGAATAATTAATAACATGGGTCAAATCATTAATATCGAGACCTCTTGCCGCAACATCGGTAGCAATCAGAACACTGATTCTTCTGTTTTTAAACTTACTTAGAATCCTCTCTCTTTGATGTTGAGATATATCCCCATGAAGAGCTTCAGCCTCATAACCTCTGTCTATCATTCTGTTAGCTACCTCTTCTACTTTAACCTTGGTTCGACAAAAAACCAACCCGTAAAAATCCGCTTCAACATCTATTATTCTACATAAAGCTTCGAATTTATCCGTGCCATTTACTTCAAAATATATCTGATCCGTTAATTCGGTTGCAAGTTGTTCTTTAGAAACCCTAACAAATTCATAATCTTTCATATAGTTTTTTGCAAGTTTGAGAATTCTATCCGGTATAGTTGCTGAAAAAAGCCATACTTTTTTATCCTCATTCGTATATTTTATAATCTCTTCAATATCTTCAAAAAAACCCATATTTAACATTTCATCAGCTTCATCAAGAATAAAGTATGATAATCTATCTATTTTTAAAGTCCCTCTATTCAGATGATCCATTATCCTACCAGGTGTTCCTACGACTATTTGAACCCCTTTCTTTAGCTTTCTCAGCTGAAGTTCAATAGATTGACCTCCGTATATAGGAGCAATATTTATTCTTTTTTTACCCTTTAAAGAATTTATCTCTTCAGCGACCTGTATAGCTAACTCCCTTGTTGGTGTTAAAATTATAGCTTGCACATCTTTATTTTCACACGATAATTTTTCAATTAGCGGAAGCCCGAATGCTGCTGTTTTACCCGTTCCTGTTTGTGCTTGCCCTATTAGATCCTTTTCTTTGTCTAAAAGTAAAGGAATTATTTTCTCCTGAATCGGAGTAGGTTCTTCATAACCTTTTCTTTTTAACGAATCTATCGTATTTGACGATAAACCGAGTTTTTTAAAATTTTCCATTTTTCCCTTGAAATTATTTTTGTATTTATAGGATTATCAAATACTATTAAATAATAGTTGAAACATTAACACATAATCAAAATAAAGTCAATGCTCTTGGGGTCAGGTCTTGAATTGCCACTTTTTTTAAGATAATACAAAATATGTATATAAATATTCTGGTATTTTTTATAAACCACCAATACTCTGATAACTACTCCATTCATACTTCTCTGGATCCTTTACTATCTTTGCTCTTAAATAGTAGTGATTTTTTATTAAACAATAGCTATAAAACATAAAAAGTGGCAATTCAAGACCTGACCCCTAAGTTTTTATTTCCCCTTGTAAATCTTATATGCCTCATCTACAGATTTTCCATGAACAGTGATAGCACTAACTGCATTTGTCATTCTAACAGCCTCTTCAAACGCTTTTTGATGAATATTCCTTCCAGTGGCATTTCCTGCTGCACCTGAAATAAAAATCTGATCATGAAGTCTCTGCAAAAATGCCTTAGCATTAGTACTTGAACCACCAGCACAAACAACCTTAGTTCTTCCAGCAGCCTTTATTGCTCGTTTAAAAGTTTCTTCTTGTTTTTCCCCTTCCTTTTTTGGATAATTTACCTTTACAAAATCTGCTCCCAAAGTTGCAGCAACTCCAGTTGCCCCTGCAATTAAATCAGGATCCTTTTCATCTTTTACTGCCATACCTCTTGGGTAAATCCACAAAACAGAAATTAATCCGTGTTGATGAGCTTTATAAACAGCTTGTGCAGCCTGTCTTAACATCTGGTTTTCAAATTCGCTTCCAAGATATATAGTATAACCAATACCAAGAATATCTAAACCAGAATTTTTTTTAAATTCAACAACTTGAGACACATCAATTAACTGTAAAGAGAGAGGGTCTTTTTGATGGGCTTTTACAAGGTTTGTTTTTGAATTTAATTTAACAAGATATGGGACCTCTGGATAATCAGCCCCATACAATGAAATTAATCCAATTTGAGTTGCAAATACTCCAATCTCTGCTGTACTTGCAATTTTAAATAAATGTTCTGGATCATTATCATCCTCTGAAATCCCTTCACCAAAAAAATCTTTGTTTAAATGCTCAATCTTCTGGTCACCTGCAAAGAGCATTAATCTTCCAGATCCTAAAGTTATCTCATCATAATTATCTACATACTCATTAATAATCCCATTCGGGACATCGGATGGGATGTTAAATTGTTCTTCCATGTTATTACCTCCTGAACTTAATGTTACTTTATTTAAAACCATTTTTCAAGATAGAAAATTAGGTTTCACTTGATTTTATATCAAATTATTCAGATAATTATAAATTGAGGAGTTAATAATGAACAGAGAAGAATTATTTGAAAGGATAAGTATTAAAAATCAAAAAAAAATGATTATGATAATATTAGATGGCTTAGGAGGATTACCTATAAATGGGAAAACCGAACTTGAAACAGCAAAAACCCCGAACCTTGATAATTTAGCATTTGATAGTGAATTGGGCCTTACGCATCCAATCTCAATTGGAGTAACACCAGGAAGTGGTCCCGCACACCTTTCTCTTTTTGGATATGACCCCTTAAAATACACAATAGGAAGGGGAATTCTTGAGGCATTGGGAATAGGCGCAGAAGTTGGAGCAAAAGATCTTGCAATAAGGGGAAACTTTGCAACACAAAAAAATGGTATTATAACAGATCGAAGAGCTGGAAGAATTCCAAGTGAAAAAAACAGGGAAATAATATCTTACTTAAAAAAAAGAATTAAAAAGATTGATGATGTAAAAATAAGTCTTTTCTCAGGTGAGGAACATAGATTTGTCCTGAGATTATCCGGGGAAGATTTGAGTGAAAATGTAACAGATGCAGATCCTGAAGAAATAGGGAAACCCATTTTATATTCAAAAGCAAAATCAAAAAAGGCTGAAAAGACAGCTAAAATATTAAATAAATTCATTGATAAATTAACAGAAGAATTAAAGGATTCTTACCCTGTAAATACATGCTTGTTGCGAGGAATTGCAAAATATCCTAAAATCCCGCCAATGAGTAAATTGTTCAAATTAAAACCTGCTGCCATTGCAGTTTACCCTATGTATAAAGGTTTAGCTCAACTTGTTGGAATGGACATTTTAAATACAAACAGGTCTATTAGAGATGAAATTGAAACTCTAAAAAAAAACTATAATAATTACAATTTCTTTTTTATTCATATAAAAAAGACAGATTCGTATGGAGAAGATGGAAATTTCGAAAAAAAGGTTAAAGTAATAGAAGAATTTGATTCTCTTCTTCCCAGAATCCTCAAGTTAAATCCAGATACATTAGTTATTACTGGAGACCATTCAACACCTTCTATTATAAAATCCCACTCATGGCATCCAAACCCTTTTTTAATAAAAGCAAAATATCAGAGAAAAAATCCAGAAACAGCAACAAAATTTTCTGAAACCTCTTGTGCTAAAGGTGTGTTAGGAATATTCAATTCAATTGATATCCTCCCTTTAATGATGGCAAATTCAATAAAATTTAAAAAATATGGCGCCTGAAAAAATAAAATATAAAAAATTTATTGTTGGTAAGCTTCAAGCTAACTCATATATATTGTTTACAGATAATTTAGAAAAATGTCTTATTATCGACCCTGGCGATGAAGCACATAAGCTTACTGAATTTATTAAAAATACAGGACTCAAGCCAGCTGGCATAATTCTAACTCACGGCCATTTTGATCATTGTGCAGCTGCAAAAGAGCTTAAATCTTTATATAAAATCCCTGTTATGATTCACAAAGATGACAGAGATCTGCTAACATCTCCTCTATATGTTGAACTCGCCGATCTCTTAAATATTTCCATACCTCCTAAAGCAGATTTGTTATTGAAAGATGATGAAACTATAATAGAGGGAGGAATCGAACTTAAAGTTATACATACTCCAGGCCATACACAGGGGTCAATATGCCTTAAAAGTACTGGGAATCTCCTCTTTACGGGTGATACTCTATTCAAGGGATCTGTAGGAAGAAGTGATCTGCAAGAAAGTGATTCTAATAAACTAAAAAAATCTTTAAATATTTTAAAACAATTTCCCCCAGATACAATTATTCTCCCAGGGCATGGAGAGTCATCAACAATAAAACAAGAAATAGAATTGAATCCATTCTTAAAGTTTCATGGTTGATTATGGAAATTTATGTAAAGTAAAAAAATGTTTGATTTAAACAAATTTGAAAACAATTTAAAAAAATACCTTGTGTTCCTCCAAATGGAAAAGGGATTAGCAGACAACACATTGATCTCATATAAACAGGAATTAGAAAAACTAAAAAAATACTTAAAAAAAAGGGATATCAATCACGTAGAACTTTCTGAACTTCAGGCAATTGATTTTATTAAATCCGAAGCAACAAAGGGAAATTCATTACCAACCCAATCCCATCTTCTTTCAGCATCAAAAAGCTTTTATAAATATCTCATTTCTGAAGATAAAATTGACTATAATCCAATATCTAACATATCCTTTCCAAAAAAATGGAGGGTTTTACCAAAATATTTAACAATCATACAGGTAACAGAACTGCTAAACTTGCCGGACATGAAAAAAACTTTCGGGAAAAGAGATAAAGCAATTTTAGAATTACTATATGCAACAGGGTTAAGAATCTCAGAGCTATCACATTTAAAAGTTGAGAATCTATACCTAAATGAAAATTTTATAAGAGTTTTAGGGAAAGGTAATAAAGAAAGAGTAATCCCCTTTGGAGAAAAAGCAAAAAAATACCTCACATATTATTTGAAAAATAGCAGATCTCTCCTCTTAAAAAACAAGAATAGCGAATTTATCTTCTTAAATCGAAATGGTGAAAGGATAAGCAGACAAGGTCTCTGGAAAATCATAAAGCAATATGGTAAAAAAATCGGGATACACTCAATAATTACTCCACATATACTAAGACACTCCTTTGCAACACATTTATTAGAAAAGGGAGCTGACCTTAGATCCATACAGATGATGCTCGGTCATTCAAGTATTTCTACTACAGAGATTTACACTTTTGTTGCACGTGATAAAATAAAAAAAATCTATGATAAATATCATCCAAGAAGTGATAAAAAATGATTTTTAATAAAAAAATATTACCTATAATTATCAGGTCTATCTAAAAAGCTTACAAGTCTCCTTGCTTTTTTTTTCAATTTCCTTAAAGCTTTAGCCTCAATCTGTCTGATCCTTTCTCTTGTTACATGAAACTCCTGGCCAACTTCCTCAAGAGTATGCTCATTTCCATCACTTAAACCAAACCTCATTTCAACAACTCTTGCCTCTCTATCAGTTAATGAGGATATAACCAAACCCAGTTGCTCTCTTAAATTTATTTGAGAAACAACTTCAGGTGGGGAAACTGTTTTAATATCCTCCAAAAAATCTCGTAAATGAGAATCATCATCTCCAACTGGAGTTTCAAGAGAAATAGGTTGTTGAGCAATTTTAAGTATCTTTCTTATTTTTTCTGAAGAAAACCCGCTTTCTTGAGCTATCTCTTCTTCTTTTGGTTCTCTACCTAATTCCTGAACCAATCTTCTCTGAGTTCTATTTATTTTATGAATTGTTTCAATCATATGAACAGGTATCCTTATTGTTCTAGCCTGATCTGCAATTGCTCTTGTTATTGCCTGTCTTATCCACCATGTAGCATATGTTGAAAATTTATATCCCCTTTGATATTCAAATTTCTCCACTGCCTTCATTAACCCTATGTTCCCTTCTTGAATAAGATCTGAAAACTGAAGCCCTCTATTTATATATTTTTTGGCAATTGAGACAACCAACCTTAAATTTGATTCAACCAAATCATTTTTTGATAATTCAATTAGTTTTTGACCTTCTTCAATATCAGCACATGTTTTGAAAAGATCTTCAGCTGTTATATCATATTTTTTATTTAAACTTCTCAATCTTCTTTTATAATTTTCTCTCTCTTCTGACAAATTCTCATAATCCTGTTTAGTTCCTTTATATTTAGAAATTTCGGAATCAATTACTTTAATCCTATTTAAAATATGAATATAGTTATCCTTCAATCGAATTATCTTTTTTATAAAAGATTTTTTATGTTCATAGAGAATAAACATACCCTGTATTAATTGACTAATTTCAACCATTTTTTTCGCAATAGTAAAATGAGAGTCCTTATTTTTCTTCAAAGTTTTCAATTCTCTTTTAAATCTATTTAGGTCTTCGAACTGCTTTAAAAATTTATCTCTTACTACCTGCTTTTTTGATTCATCATAAATATTTTCAATAACCTCAATTACAGTTTCTATACTTCTTATTCCTTCCAAAACTTCTTTACCAAGTTCTATTACTGAATTTAAAACTATATTCGTTTTTGCTAAAGCTCTAATTACCTTTTTTTCTCCCATCTCAATTTTCTTTGCAATTGTAATTTCTTCATTTCTTGAAAGCAGATTTACACCACCCATCTCTCTTAGGTATTGCCTGACTGGGTCCCCGACAATTTCAAGCTTTTCTACGCCATATTTTGCAACTTTTGCCTTAAGCGGTTTTATGATTTTTATATCATTCTCTTTTGAGTAACGCTTTACAAATTTAAAATTTTTTTTAAAGTCAGTCGTATTTTCAAATAAATTGTAAATGAATGCAGTTTCGACCATACCAAAATGTTTTCTGGACCTCTTAACAACAGCTTCTAATTCTTTCTTATAATTGGTTAAAAAATCATTATACATTTTCATTTTTTCTGAGCTCAGAACAGGTCTCTTATACTTAATTTTAATATTCATAGATTTTAAATGATTTACAATCTCTTTTTTTTGGCCATCTAAACTATTCTCTTTTAAAAATTCTAAAAAATCTTCCCTTTCTATCTTGTTATTTGATGATTTAGACAATTCAATCAATTCATCTATTAAGGCTTGAGAAACCTCAAATTTATTTTTTTTAATTTCCTTCAAATACTCCTCCTATACCAGTTTGTGTTTGCTTTTTATATATTGAATTTTTATTTTTACTAAATCTTTTATCATCTTTAAATCATTCTCTCTTTCAGCAACTCTAATTTTTTTATTTATTTCAGAAATTTTTTTTTCATTTAATTTATCTTGAAATTTTAAAAAACTATATTTCATCTTTTCTTCAAATTCTGCTCTATTCTTTTTAGTATTATCTTTCTCACGAAATATTTTATTAAACACTTTTCTTTCTGGTTCTATCATCTCTTCAGAAAGTTTCTTATAATCATCAATTTCATTCGTTTTTAAATTGAAATTTTGAAATATTAATTTTATAATATGTCCAGACACAAGAATCGACATTATTTCTTCATTTAACAAATCCTTCATTTCAGGAATGAGTTCAGGCATTTTCACAATCACTTCAAGAAAATTCCTCTCTGCTACAGACATTTTAAGCTCCTTAGCTGAAGTGTTATTTTCAAGAAAACCCCTTTTTTTTATTCTAAACTCTTCATCATCTACTGCAAAATAATCAGCAGCCCTTCTCATATATTGAAACTGAATAACTGAATCTTTCATTTTATGAATAAAACCTTTTATATACTCTATTGCATCTCTAATTTTTTCAGGATTTTTTCTCCAATTAAAATCTTGGTCTGCTTTATTCAACAAAAAAGAAAATGCATCCGAAGATTCATCTACTAATCTATTAAATTCCTTAATTCCTCGTTTTTTTATAAACTCATCAGGATCTTTTAAGCCCTTATAACTAAGAATACGAGGATAGACATCTTGCTCAAACATTTCTCCTATTCCCCTAATAACAGCTGAAATCCCGGCTTTATCATTATCATAGAACATATAAATATTGTCAGAAAATCTCTTTAATATATAAGTCTGAGAATTTGTTAATGCTGTTCCAAGTGAAGCAACAACATTTTTTACTCCATTTTGAAAAAGTGAAATCATATCAAAATAACCCTCAACCAATATTGATTTTCCGGTCTCTCTTATAAATTCCTTTGAAAAATTGAACCCATATAAATGTTTACTTTTCTTATATAAAGGCGTATCAGGGGAATTTAAATACTTACTTTTATCCTCAAATAAAGTTCTACCACCAAAAGCAATTATCTCTCCAGATTCTGAAAAAATGGGGATTATAACCCTGCCTCTAAATCTGTCATATAAATGATTTTTTTCATTTTTTACAAGAAGGCCCAATTCAACTGCTTTTTCTATATCACAAGATTTCTCTTTTAAATATATATATAAGCTGTCCCATTTGTTTTTTGCATAACCCAGAGAAAACAATTTGATTGAATCTGAGTTTATATCCCTTTTTTTTAAATACTCAAAAGCTTTTTTGCCTTCATCAGATATAAATAAATTATCTCTAAAGTATTTAAGCACAATCTTATTTATATTCAGGTACTCATCTTTTTTTACTGTTGTTTTATTAAATGTCCTATCAACAGGAATGTTAAATTTTTCAATCAAAAAATTAATGGATTCAGAGAAACTTATGTTCTCAATTTCCTGAATAAAAGTAAAAATATCCCCGAATCTATTACATCCATAACAGGTGTATGTGCTCTTCTCTGGCATAACGAAAAAAGAAGGAGTTTTTTCTTCATGAAACGGACATAAAGCTTTAAGATTTTTCCCTGCTGGTTTTAAATTAATATACAATGAAACTACATCAACTATAGATATACTTCTTTTAACTTGCTCTTTTACATCCATCTATTGAAAACTCAATATTTCTAATTTAATGGCTCCTAATATAATATAATGCAACAAAATTTCGATTTTGTCAACAACCAAAATCTAATTTATCTAAAAATGAATTCCTAAAGGTTAATATATAATTTTTTCAATTCTTTTATTTTTGAAATTATTCTTGTATAATTCCACAAAGGAGGATTAATGGATTTTAAGGACAAACTTTCACAAGAGTTACACATGGCGGACTCTAAAAAAGATTCTCCTTAAATTTATTTTGAATTAAAATTGATATCTTTAAAAGTAAAAATTTTAAAAAAAATATTTGTTTCAAATGAAAGCGGATTCAGTGTTTTTAAAACAACAATAAATAAGCATCCGGAATCTCCCCAAATAATTGTTGGAGATCTGTTTGATGTAAATGAGGGAGATTTTTTAGAGATAGAGGGAGAATACTCTTTTCACCCAAAATTCGGCAAACAAATAAAGGTTAAATCATTCAAATTTATTCTTCCTCAGGATAAGGATGGAATAATAAAATATTTAGCATCAGGGAGAATAAAGGGAATCGGAGAGAAAACTGCAACAAAAATCGTTAATAAATTTGGGCTCTTAACTTTTGATGTTCTTGAAAAAAACCCGGAAAAATTAAAAAAAATAAAAGGAATAAGAAAAGGCGTAATAGAAGAGATAAAAAAGAATAGGGAAGAAAATAGAACAATAAGAGAATTGACAGTTAAATTATCTCCATATGGAATTGGAGCTCAAACAATATTTAAGATTTTTAAAAAATTCGAAGAAAATTCCATTGAGATTTTAAAACATAACCCATATGTTTTGATAGAAAAGATAAAAGGAGTTGGATTCAAAATTGCCGATACAATCGCAAGAGGGTTTAATATATCTTCAAACAACCCCAATAGAATTAATGCGGGAATTGATTTCATAATCTCCCAATATGAACAAAAAAATGGGGATTTATATGTAAATGAGAATACACTTCTGGAAGAAAGCTCACAAATACTTCATGTACCTGTTAACTTCATAATTGATAGTATAAATAAAAAAATAGAAAGAAATGAGTTGAGAAGAGAGGAAATTCCCGAAAAAGTTATAATGAGTTTAAAAAATTACTCAATTGAAAAAATGAGTGCAAAATATCTATATGAATTAGGTTTGCCATCTGCTTCTCAAGATATATCTGAGATAAATTTTAAGCAAATTTATAAAAAACTATCAATAAATCTAACAGAAGAACAAAAAAACGCTGCAATATCTTCAATAAAAAACAATATTACAATAATAAGTGGAGGCCCCGGAACCGGAAAAACAACATTAATAAGAGCTATAATTGAATTGTTTATCGAAAAAAACCAAAAAGTTCTTATTGCAGCTCCAACAGGAAGAGCTGCTAAAAGAATTGAAGAAACATCCAATTTTAAAGCATCTACTATCCATAGAATGCTTAAAATAAATCCTGAAACCAGAACTTTTGTACATAATGAATACAATCCTTTACAAGCAAATGTGATTATTATTGATGAATCCTCAATGATTGACTCTTTTATTTTTTACTCACTTCTAAAAGCAATAGCAAGAAATACTAAATTAATTATTATAGGTGACAAAGACCAGCTTCCATCAGTTGGACCCGGAAACATCCTCAGAGATATAATTAACAGCAAATATTTCAATACCATATACTTAAATAGAAATTTCAGGCAAACTGAAGAGAGCCTTATTATTGAAAATGCCTATAGAATAAACAAAGGAGAGCAACTAATATTTAAACCTTTCTCTGAGAACCCTGATTTTGTTTTTATAAATGTAAGAAACGAAAATAGAGCTTTAGAAAAAGTTTTGAACATTATGAAATTTTACAAAAATGATTTTGATTTCAATTCCCCACTATTCCAAATCCTTGTACCAATGTATAGAGGTGAAGCAGGAATCGATAATATAAATAGGACTATTCAAACAGAATTTAATCTGGAACCCTTTCTTATAAAAAAAGAAAAAAAATCTTTTAAAAAATTCGATAAGGTTATGCAACTAAAAAACAACTATGAAAAAGAGATTTTCAATGGAGACCAGGGAATTATCGTTGACTTTAATATTGAAAAAAAATCTATGCTTGTAGATTTCGAAGGTCGTATAATTGAGTACAACATAGATGAAATTGACGAATTAACCCTATCCTACGCAATTTCAGTTCATAAATCTCAAGGTTCTGAATACGAGATGACTGTTCTTATTCTCTTACCCACACATTCAATTATGCTCAATAGAGAAATTTTTTACACTGCTGTTACCAGAGCAAAGAAAAAGATTTTTGTAATATCAGACAAAAACACAATACAAAGAGCAATATTTAACTCAAGACCCAGCCAGAGAAAAACAATGCTGCCTATAAGATTAAAGGAATTTTTTAAAGCAAAATAGTTTTATTCTTTTTTATTAGGTAAAATATTTTCAAAATATTGAATAGTGCGTTTTAATCCCTCTTCTAAATCCACACCAGGATTCCAATTGATTTTTTCTTTTGCAAAAGATATGTCGGGTTTTCTTCTCATTGGGTCATCCTCAGGCTTTGGCTTAAAAATCATTTTTGATTTAGAACCTGTTAATCTCAATACCATATGAGCCAACTCAATAATATTTATCTCATCAGGATTGCCAAGATTTATAGGTCTAATAATTTCTTTCTGCTCCATTATTTTAACAATCCCTGTTATTAAATCAGAAACATAACAAAAAGAACGAGTTTGTTCTCCATTACCATAAATAGTGATTGGTTCATCCTTAAGAGCTTGACAAATAAAATTACTTATTACTCTACCATCATTTATAGCCATTCTCGGACCATATGTATTGAAAATTCGAGCAATTCGGACATCCACTTTATACTTTTTGTGATAATTTATCATCAAGGACTCAGCAACTCGTTTTCCTTCATCATAGCAGGAGCGAGGCCCAATTGTATTTACACGTCCCAGATAACCCTCATTCTGAGGATGTATCTCTGGATCACCATAAACTTCAGATGTAGATGCTTGTAGAATTCTGGCGTTTTTTCTCCTGGCTATTTCAAGCATATTTATAGTTCCAATTACTGAAGCTTTTATTGTTTTTACAGGATTAAATAGATAGTAATCAGGTGAAGCTGGACATGCAAGATTATAAATTTGATCGACTTGAAAAGAAATAGGTTGAATAATATCATGTTTGACAAGCATAAAAAGATTGTTATTTATTAAGTGTTTTATATTATCTTTATTCCCAGTACAAAAATTATCAAGTCCAATCACCTCATAACCTTTGCTAAGTAACATGTCACATAAATGAGAGCCTATAAATCCAGCTGCTCCAGTTACTAATGCAACCATATCTTTCTCCTTTTTAATTATATAATATAAACCCTTTAAATGAAATATTTAATAATAAATAATTAAAAATCAAAGACTTCAAAATAAAAGATTAATATCAGAAAAACTGAACCCCTAGGTCTCTACTCTCTTCAGATAAGTTCATTTTTTTTAAATTAAATGTTGGATCAACTCTTATTTCAAGAAAACCCTCCTCAAAAGGATTATCTTTTATATTAAACTTTACTTCTCTGTTTTCTCTAAATCTTATATTTTTATACAACCTTCCTTTCCAATAAATATCAACTTTCTGTACCTTTATCTTCATTTTTTGTAATGGCGCTTCGCAAATTAATTTAATATCCATTGATTCTCCATTTTTATCCAGATAAATATATTGCGCTGCATGATTTTTTGTCCACTTAAAATCTTCTCCTTGCTTATTTTTCTCTTTATACCAGAAACCATAATCATAATCAATTCCTGTATTCTTTGCCCAGGTTTTCGGATGTAAATCATTAAAATAATATATATTTGAAATTATAAAAACAGCGATTATTATTCCATATATAAGGAAAGCATATTTCTTTTTCTTTAATACTTTTATGCCCTCTTTTTCTTCCCCCAGAGAAAGAATTAACCAAAAAGCAAGAAAACACTCAGGAAACCACAGGTAATTCCCAAAAAACATAATTATTAACACACAGATCAATATATATAATTCTATATCCCTCTTTTTTCTCATAACATTAATTAAAAACATCAAAAAAACTATCAATCCAATGAGTCCAATTGAAGAAGAAAAGAAAAGATATTGATTACATGGTAAATCGTGAAAAAAACCTTTTTCATAATTATCATACATTACAAAAAACACAAAATTGCCAGTACCAACACCAATTAATGGATATTGCTTTATTATTTTCATAGAATAAGACCATAAGAGATCTCGTTTTGAACTGATATTTTTTAACTCAGTATTTTCGTCAGATCTATTTATCAATAGTTTTAATGAATCCCAGAAAGTATTCTCAATCTCTTTAACAAATCTTAGTTTAACATTTAAATCAGAACTGTAATAATAATATAAAAAATTCATAAAAAAGAATAATATTAAAACAAATACCAATAATTTCTTCTTCCAGCTAAGTTTTATAAAGAAGTAAAGTAGAACAAAAAATATCGGAATTAAAGCTGTTCTTGTTTGAGAATGAATTATTCCAACGAATGAAATAATCATAAAGATATATCCAAATATTCTGTTTTTTTTCTTAACAATTAAATAAAATGCCAATAAGAATGCAATTGAACTAAGAAAACCAAAAGAGGAAGCATCTGAAGCAAGACCATTAAATGGTATATGGCCTAAAAATAGTTTTAGCTGAAAATATTTTTGTAAGAATAAAACAAAGATAGAAATTGAATGACCAAAGAGAAA
>JAUWNT010000152.1 GCA_030612495.1 Candidatus Aminicenantota bacterium | reverse complement strand
TGTGCCAAAACAACATTATGCAGATTTATATGATATTCCTGAAGATGTTTTATGCGAATTGATAAAGGTATCGAAAAAAATCACTATAGCATATAAGGAAAAAATTAACTCAACTGGCATGAATTTAATGCACGCAAGTGGTGTTGATGGTCAACAATCAGTTTTTCATTTTCATATTCATTTACTACCAAGATTCAAGGGCGACAAATTGAATACATGGCCAAATTTACCAAAAATTAAAATTGATAAAGATGAACTCTTGGAGAAACTCAGACTTGGCTAAACTTAAAAGGCACTTTAAGGTTTATAATTAACTATTTTTAAATTTTAGACTCTGTATGCCAATGGGCACAATTTTATATATACCGAAGACGGTAGGCCAAATTAATCGCTGGATTGAATTCTCATAGACACAGCGAAGTGCAAGGGAGTGAAAAGTGTGAATCATAGCATATTAAATAAAATAGTAAACTGGGCTAAAAATGAATCTGAGATTCGAACTCTTATTCTTGAATGATCGAGATCATCAAATATACCTAATTATGAGATTTCTGATTATTATTTAAATGTTTTTGTAGTTAATACTGATAAGTATATTTCAGATAACAGTTGGATAAATAATTTTGATCAAGTATTGGTTTATCAGAAAGAAAAGTTTTTCTATAAGAATATAGAAATTCCTACTCGATTAGTTTTATATAAAAATAATCAACGAGTTGATTTTTCCTTCTGGCCTATCAATGTACTGTATAAAATTATAGAAAATAGGATTCTACCAGAGTCCTATAGAAACGGTTATAAGGTACTTCTCGATAAAGACAAGATTACTGATAATATTATATTGCCTAATTACGATGGTTTTATGATAACCCGACCAACAGAAGATGAATTATTGACAACAATGTATAATTTCTGGTTTGAAGCATGCAGTGTTGCAAAGTATCTAAAAAGAGATAGATTATGGTTTGCGAAAATATTAGAAAATGGCCCTATAAAAGGATTTATGCTTCAAATTATATTATGGAATGAGTCGAGTAAACATGATTGGAACAACAACAATATTCATTCGCAAGGCAAAAACCTTGAAACCCAGGTAGATATAGATATTAAAGAATCCTTCAAGAAGTGCTTTTCAAAATACGATAAAAGCGATACATGGGATAGTTTGTTTGGAATGATCGAATTATTTAAAAGGCTTGCATATGAATTGACAATGAAAATGAAGGTTAAATATCCAAATGATTCTATTTTTGAAATAGAAAAATACATAAGACAATTATATGAAAGATAATGCACCGAGACATAATCATTAGGTGACATTCTGGACATGTTTTATATCTTTTAGAGATCAGGAGAGGATTTTATGGTAGAAAAAAAATAATCCACTTTATAGACATATTCCTTCTTCTAATGAAATTCAAGCAATTTGTGATGAATTTGATATAGGAGATGTTTCTAAAATTTATGGATATTTAGGCGGATTATTCAATGTTAATTTAAAGATTGAAACTAATAAGGGACTTTATGTTATCCGTATACATTCGGGTTTAGCTACTAAAGAACACCTGGATTATCAGCAAAGTATTATGTCTATACTAAAATCTCATGACATACCAATTTTAACTCTTATTACAACAAAAGATGGGAGAAATTATTCATATTATAAGGATAGATTTGTGTAAATTAACCCCCATGTAAAAGGTAATAAATTTAGTAATAATCTAATACAAATATTTTCTATGGGAGAAAGGCTTTTCAAGGGCATGAAATGTTTTCACAAGAAGTATTTGAAAAAATATTTGACATTTTAAAAAATCTTAAGGAAAATGAGGTTGCTATAATTGAAAATTATTTAAAGAAAATGAACAAAAAATTATCTGAAATTATAAAGAGAGAGAGTTAATTTTTTTTACGTTTAATGTTAACCTAGTTAACAATAAAAATATTATACAAATATATTTATTTTAAAAAGGTGCCCGAAAATTTTGGAAATACTTACTATTTACCAAAATTTCGGATAAAGAAAAATAGGAGGCCATCATGGAAAAAAGGGTAAAGTATTTTTAGATAAATAGGAATAATATTAATAGTTTTAACTAATGGTTGTAGTTCTATCAATCCTATATTGAGAAAAGTCTTACGCTGATACAATTATGAAAAGGAGATTTGAAAATGAAGATTGTTATTTTAAACGGAAGCCCTAAAGGTGAATTTAGTCTAACATTACAATATGTGCACTTCATCCAGAAAAAATTTCCCCAGCGGAAGACTGAAAAGGACCGTCGAGAAAACAGAATAATACCTTGGCACAAAAAATATGATATAGTATACAAAATAAGTTTTTAATCAATCAGTCCGGCTATTGGAACGTTATGGGAAGTAGTCACCCAGGAGATTAAGAAATGAATAAACCTCATCGATACAGAGTTATTCAATCAAGAAAGACTAATTATTCAGTTCCGGGGGAATCTTAGAGAAAGAGGATCGATAAACTATAAACTATAGGAGCGGAGTTGCTTCGCTGGCTGTGCAATAGGGAGAAGGATTCTTTATTTTGTTTTTATTTTCTGATAATGTATTTGTATAAACTATAAAGGAGGAGAAGAGATGATTATTCTTCAAATCATTGGCATTATTATTGGGATGCTTGCCTTTTACCTGTTAATTGTGACTTTTGCGCCTGGCTTTACGGTACCAGAGCAACCCCTGAAAAAATCGAAACAAGTGACCAAGAAAGTAGGCGCAAAACCACCCCAGTCAAGGAAAGATGTGACTTTTCAGGTTAAAGGAACGTCAATAAGTGCCTGGCTGTATCTTCCTGAGGATCTATCCGCTCCTGTTCCCTGTATAGTTATGGGACATGGTTTTGGGGGAACCAAGGATATGATCATGGAATCTTATGCTCTTCGATATCAGGAAGCCGGATTTGCTGTGCTGGCATTCGATTACCGGCATTTTGGTGAAAGCGAGGGTGAACCGCGACAGCTGATGTGGATTCCCTATCAACTGGAAGATTATGCAGCAGCAATAGAGTATGCCCGGGGTCTCAGAGGAGAGATTGATCCGGCAAGAATTGCTCTGTGGGGCACCTCTGCAAGCGGTGGATATGGTATGGTAATCGCAGCCAAAGATAAAAATATTACCTGTGTATGTGCGCAATGTCCGGGACTGGATCCTCATGCCTCAGTAAAGATGTTTTTAAAAAGATTAGGCATCGGACACATTCTCCGTCTGTTTATTCATGGACAACGTGATATGATGAGGTTTCGCTTAGGTCTTTTACCCCATAAAATACCTATCGTAGGGAAACCTGGAAGTATTGCTTTTTTCCCCATTTCGGATGCTTATAACGGTTACAGTAAACTTGCATCGGAGAATTTTATTAACGAAGTCTGTGCTCGTATCGTTCTGCGGTCACACGGATTCAAACCGGTTGAACACCTACAGAACGTACAATGCCCAATCCTTATTCAGATATGCGATCATGACAGTTTAGCTATAATAAGTGCCGAAACCGCAAAAGAATTGGAGAAATATGCAGAAGTAAAACACTATCCCATCGGCCATTTTGATATCTATACTGGGGATAACTTCGAGAAAAGCGTAAGCGATCAGCTTGAATTTTTTAAGAAACACCTTCGCAGGTAGAAAAAATCCCCATGAAATCTCATTAAAAAGAAAGTATAAAATTATTAGGCTAAGGGAGGTTTTATAAATGAATAGTAAAATGAAAATTATTAGTGTAAATTCAGAAAATATCTCCGAATATCAACCGGTATGCTTTTTAAATCCCAAAAATGAAGGATATTTAAAGAAGTTAGAATGGTTAAAAGAACGCTTTTCCAAAGGTCTGATAATTAAGCTGTTATATCTGGAAAATGAGAAAAAATGTAGTGGTTTTATTGAATACATCCCCGGAGAGTATGCCTGGAGAGCAGTTGATGCCAAGGGGTATATATTCATCCACTGTATTTGGATTTCTCCCAACAAGCACAAGGGAAAAGGATATGGTTCACTCCTGGTTAAAGAATGCATTAAAGATGCAAAGAAGGAAGGAAAATATGGTGTCGTGGTAGTTACCAGTGAAGGTCCATTCATGGCCGGTAAAGCTCTTTTTTTGAAAAATGGCTTTAAGTCTGTAGCTAAGGCCAAACCTTCCTATGAATTGATGATCAAAACCATTAAGAGTGGACATTTACCCAAATTCAAGGATTGGGAAAAGCAACTGAGCCAATATAAAGGATTAAATATCATCTATACCAATCAATGTCCCTGGGTGGCCCGATCCATTAAAGAGCTAAGTGAGATTGCTAAGAAAAAAGGTTTAAAATTAAAAATAGTTGAATTAGAAAACGCCAGGCAAGCACAAGATGCACCCTCAATATACACTGCATTTAACTTAATTTATAATGGAAAACTCTTGGTTGACCATTATATTTCCAGCAAAAGATTTTTGAATATAATTGATAAAGAGTTAAATTAATAGATTAAATCGGCAGCCGCCCTATGCGTCATAGGATATGCTGAATATTCTAAGAGAGTGAAGTATCATCTTATTCCAGGTATTTGGTGATATAAATTTACGACAGTACGATATGGGACAATGGTTCTTTGTCAGGTTTTTATGTCAAATATTAAGACCCCATTTATTTAAAATGTGAAGTTGTGAAGCCT
>JAUWNT010000187.1 GCA_030612495.1 Candidatus Aminicenantota bacterium | reverse complement strand
TCACCAGTCCCACAATTGTGAGATTTTATATATTTGATTTGATATGACTTAAAAGATTCTGATGTAATAACTTTATCCTTCAGATCACCACATCCCACATTTGTGCCATAAATTTTTATTTCAGGATGTTCATAAAGTTGTTTATCAAGTCTTTTCCTTGTTGTTCTTATCTCTTTTTTGATTTTTTCAGGAAAATCAACTTTATACCCTTTTTCTGCTATATCTATAACATCCTCAACGGTTAAATCCTTACCATTTAAATATATTGTTTTACTGTTCTTTTCATTCATAACCTTTACCCTCTACATTCCAATTTCATCAGCAATTTCTTTCATAGCATCTATGGAGAGTTGTATGAATATGCTTCTGTCCATTCCTGCTTTTTCATTAATATCATTTATAAACTGACGGTTTACAGATGCAGCAAAAGCCTTATCTTTAATCTTTTTTGTAATTGATTTAACTTTTGTACCTTCGATCTTTTTATCAGGGCGCACTAAAACATAGGCTGAAATAAGCCCTGTTATATTCTCTGCTGCAGCCAATACATAATCAAGCCTGGTTTTACGCTTTGCATCTGATTCTTTTAAACCTTCTGTATGAGCAATTATAGCATCAAACATTTCCGGGATATTGTACCCTTCTTCTTTCAGGATTTCTACTGTTTTTTTGCCATGCAAACTATAATCTTTGTTAATAGAATCCATATCTAAATCGTGTAATAATCCAGTAATGCCCCAGAATTCTTCATCTTCTCCAAAATGGTTTGCAAGTTTTCGCATAATAACTTCGCTTTCCCTTGTATGTAAACGTAAATATTCTGTTTTTAAATATTTATTCCATATTTTTTTAGCTTGTTCATAAGTTATTTTATCTTTCATAATTACTCCTATTCTTATTTTATTTTAAAATAATGATAACATAGATTATAAATATAACTCAAGAGATTTGCAAAATTTATTTAGTATCAAATTTGATATTTTGAATTGATAAATCAAGATAATTATACTATAAATAAACATGGGGAAAAATGAAACGTTTATTCTTTTTAATTATATTTTCTATGATGTTTGTTTTATCAGGACATATAAATCCAAAAACTAATTATAAAATTACAGTACCTGGAAATAGAGATTGGATATACACTGGCATAGTTTTAAAATCTTCAGATTCAGTAACAATAACTGCCAAAGGTAGAGTTTGTTTTCATAATGGAGTTATTAACTCCTGTATTGGTGCAAATGGATGGCCTCAGGAAAGTTATTCACATATATTTTTTTATGATTCAATTATTTCAGACGATCCTTTACCTGAAGAGGGACATGCATGTTTAATCGCAAGAATAGGAAGTAATATTTTTTTTGTTGGTTCGAAAAAAACATTTTCCAAAAAAAATGGCCATCTGTTTCTTGGAATAAATGATTGTACATTTACAGGAAATTATTTTAATACAGGAAAATTTTATGTTTCAATCGAAATTAAACAAAATTCAAATTAAAATTATTTAAAGAATAAAAATAAAAGGAATTCAAAAGTAAAGAGGAAGTGAAGCTTACAGTTTAAGGTCCATAAAGATCCGTTCTTAAATCATTAATCAATTTTTTAGCAATTTTTACTGCATTTAAAGCAATAGCATTTGAATATATAGTTAAAAACTTTTTACACAAATTTTTATCCTTCTTAAATAAATTTAACGCTGCATTTTCAACAATAGATTGCATTTCATATTCTTTTTTTTCATAATCTTTCCAAATAGGCCTTACCTTATTTATATTTTTTGCATAATCCAAATCTACTAAACTTTCCAGAGAGTTAAATATCCAGAATGCATACTTCGGGTTATATTCAAAGATTTCTTCAGGAGGATTAAAGTGAAAGCCAACTTTTAGGTTTTCTTCAATATCTACTGGGATGTGATAAATATCAGGAGTGTTTGTTATTCCAAGATACCATGGAGTGAGTACACTTGAACAGGATGCAGCAGTTGTTCTCCAATATATACAACCTAGTTCAGGGGGCATCCAGTTTCTTAATTGGAATACAGCTATCTCTTGGTTTGCCCTATTACAGATCATTCCATCGGCTGATGTCATTAATTTATGCGGAGAACCTAATTTATATCCATTTGATTTATCAAACTCAGTTCCTTCAAGATGATCACTAAGAATGTTTCTTATATCTTCTACACATAATTTATGCGCTGGTTTCACAGAAAAAGGAAGGTTTCCCTTAATGGGCAATTGTATATACTTTTCAGTTACAAGGCATTGACCTCTCCATTGACGGGAATCACACCTATATTTTTTATAAAATTTGTTTCTTGAAGGATAACTATATGCATCTTGAAAATTGAATGGTTTACCTTGCTTGGGATTATACCATCCTCTTTTTATTGCATAATCTATTATATCTTTTGAACCTAAAAAATTCTTTTTGTCCTTTAGATCTATTTCATTTATCAAATTAACATTTGATACAATTACTACTTCATCATCAGGAACCCTTTGAGCTACCCAATGCTTTCCCATAACCATAGATAAAATCCAGGCTTCATTAGGATCTGCTATTGTAAGTGTAACACCTGAGAAATTATAACCGAATTTCTTTATCAAATCCCCTGCAATTAACACACCTTGTCTTGCAGTTCTTGCTCTCTGTGCAATTATTCGCCTTAACATATAGCCAATACCTTCATTTTTTATATCACCTCTTCTTATCAGTTCTTCACGTGAATCTTCTTTTGTATGAGTTCCATCACTAGCGCAAGCAACTCCATATTCATTAATATAGGAATCACTCCCCCTTGATTTAAAATTTTCAGACCATATAAATGAATTGGTTTCTATTAATTCTGTAATTGTGCCTCCATAATAAAATTTAACTAAAGTGCCTGGCTTATGCTTTATTCTGGGAATAACTCTAAAATTCAAGAATCTTTTTCCTCCATTAAGTTCACTGTGACCAAATAATACAGATCCATCTTTAGTTGCATTTTTCCCGGCAACAACTGCAAAACAGGAAAATAGTTGAAAAGTAGAAAATATAACAAAAACAAAAGAGACTATAATAACAAACAATAACTTCTTTATATTCATATTTCTATCCCCATTGTTATTTTATTTATTCTATATAATAAATCTTTGAACATTTATAAAAAAAGATTAAATCAAATATCTTGCTTTAATAATAAAAACAGATTTATAAATATATTTATACTTTGTTTAAATAATAATAGAAACTTCCTTTATTTATTTTATTCTGTCTTTTCCTCTTCTTTTTCTGTCTTTTTAGATCTAATGGAATCTTTAACACCACTGATCCCGGAGATGAGTGCAATAATGCCTACTAAAAACAGTATTGGGGGAATACAACCAAAAACAACAATTTTAAATTCTACCCACCAAACTAACACAACAAGTACAATACCTCCACCCATTGCAATTAAACCACCTAAAATAGCTAATATACTACCCATAAAAAACCTCCTTTTTTTGGTTTCTAAATCTTTATTAATGATTAATTATAACAAAATAGAATTTATGAATCAATTCATTCATAAAAACGAAAAAATAATTTAAAATCATATTTCTCTTATAAATTTTTGACTTTTAAAAGTTAATTTTATATTATAAAAAATAATAATAAATGGAGATATA
>JAUWNT010000237.1 GCA_030612495.1 Candidatus Aminicenantota bacterium | reverse complement strand
TAAAAAATCGGTTTTAGCTGACGGACTTCGGTCAACATCATATAACACAGCATATGCGCTTCTGCTCTTCGGGACATTGTTCTCTCAGGAATCCATCATTGCTCTTTACAGTTAACTTCAATAAATTTCCTCAAAAAAGAGGATTTTTGAAACTTTTGTCGTATATGCAAGGATAACCAAAGTATTTGGACAATTAAGTCTTAAAAGTGCAAAATGATATTAAGGGATATCCGCAATACTGTGGATATTATTCCATTTTGGCAGGATAAACGCAGTAATGCGATTATTAGTTAGGCGACACGCCAAATATCTAATGTAAAAATAAGGGAAATAATATGAAACAAATACCAAATGAATTGGCTCCTTGTGGAGTTTTTTGTGGAGCATGTCCTTCCTTTAATAAGACTTGTCTTGGATGTGCCTCAGAAAGTAAAGAACAAAAAAGAACAAGTAAATGGGGCTGTAAAATAAGGGATTGTTGCTATAATATTGAAGAGAAAGATTTCTGTATTGATTGTAGTAAATTTCCATGTAAAAAATATAGGAAGAAACTTCTTGATACTCATCCAGAAGATCCAAAATTTAGATACAGACACGAGATTCCAGAGACTTTTATAAAGATGAAACAAATAGGGATAGTAAACTATCTTGAATATCAGAAGCGGAGATGGTCATGTCCTTCCTGTGGAGGAATCGTCAATTTTTATCATTACAAGTGTAGTAAATGTGGAAAAAAAGTAACTGTATAATGTTTTTGGCACGTAGCCTAATAGCGGGTTTAAGGTTCACTCCTTCGTCGTTCACCTAAATTGCTCCACTTCGCAACTTCTTAAACCCGCGGAATGTTATCGGAAATTGCGAGCCCTGTCTTGAAAAAAGTAAAATATTTAAAGGTCAAAACATAAACTATTTAAAAAGAAAAGAGGTATAAATTGTGATGAAAATGAACATCAAAAAATTGCTTATTACGTTTGTAGGTATATTTGTATTGACTCTAATAGTTAGTGTAATTACAACCTATCTCTATAGTCTTATTGCGCATGGAGCTGGTGTGATTGATTGGGAAACATCATTCCGTTTTGCAATCATTTTCGGAATAATGTTGACTTGGATGAAGGGTCGAGAAAGCAAAGAAAAATAAAAGATGAAAAATAAAAATAACAATACACTTATTTTTACTGGAGCAGGATTAATAGTTTTAGGAATAATATTTATTTCTGGAAATAATGGGGACGGTCTATTTTTTTTAAAGGATTAAAAATTTATTAGGAGATATTTATGTCTATAATAAAAAGAATATATTTATTAGAAGAAGGAATTTTTCATATCTTAACCAGAGGAAATGATAAACAATGGGTGTTTAAAGATAAGTCATAGTAACACCAGGGGACGGTCCTTTGGTATGTTTTTTATGTAAAATGTTGCGATTAATCCCCGTATTTCTTTATGCCCCCCATTTCTTTGCTTCATCGAAAGTAGTTAGAATTTTAAATTTTAATCAAATTGTCGAACCTGCCCTCATAATCCTGTGTAACCATTAACTCGTTTCATCATTACTCTTTACAGTTAATATCATTAAAATTTTCCCTAAAAAAGAGGATTTTTCAAATTTTTATCGTATATAATCGTATATATAAGAAAGATTTGCAAGAAAAGCCGATGTCCCTTACTGCGGACAATATGCTACTTTGGTAAGATAAACGCAGTATTGTGGCTATTAGTTATATGCAATACTGCACCAATAATTTATTATCCTGCCGCCCTTGGCAGGAATTTAAAAGGAAGAGGAATGTATTATGGAAATAACTTCAACAAAATATCATGATGAAAAGTCCAAAACTTATGATAAATCATACAATGAACCATTTTGGCAATTTTACAATGATATAACATGGTCATACATTGAAAAACGCTTGCCTAAAGACGTTGATAATTCATTTGTGCTTGATGCAGGCGGAGGTACAGGGTTATGGTCAATCAAAATTGCTAAAATGGGATACAATGTGATTTTATCAGATGCATCAAGTGGTATGTTAAAAATCGCAGAGGAGAAAATAAAAGATCAAAATCTAAATGGGAAAATCAAAATTGTTAAATGTGATATAACAAATATGAATGAATTCAAAGACAATACTTTTGATTTAACAATTGCAGAAGGTGACCCTGTATCTTATTGTTCTAAT
>JAUWNT010000218.1 GCA_030612495.1 Candidatus Aminicenantota bacterium | reverse complement strand
TTCAATTTTAAATCCAATATCATTCAAAACAGGAAAATATTCTTTATACTTATCAAGTTCTTCAATACCATTAATAACTAAAATTACCCCTTTATCATAAGAGCCTGAAATCGAAAAAAATAATTTCTTTATGTATAATTCCATGTCAGAATAAGGGAAAATAGCGGCTTTTTTTGTTTTTAGATTTAATAACCAAAAATCAAAAATTTTCTTCTCTTTGTTGTATTCAGATAAAAGCAAATTATCATTAAAGCTAAATATTTTCTCAAATCTATGGATTTTATTCTTTACTTTATCCATATCCTTTTCTAATAAATATCTTTGGTTCTTTTTCCAGATATTATCAAGGCTTGCATTCTTATTTGGTATTTTAAGACAGGACATTTCATGTGATTTTTGATTAAATATGTTTAATTTAAAATCATAAACATCTATAAAATAGAGATTATCTTGATTTTTAGCAAACATTTTAATCGGGATAAATAAATATTTTTCCAAACGTGTATCATAAGTTCCTATTTCTCCTACCTTTTTAAGATTAGTATCAAGTATCAAAATTGCTTTCTTATTTTTTGGAACATCTCTATACCTCAATATGAAAATATATATTAGGTCATTAACTATTATAATATATCCAGAATGATATTTTATTCTTATTTCTTTTAACAATTTACCATTCTTATCAAATTTAATTAATTTATAATTACCCAACAAAAAAAGATTGCTCTCTGAATCCAATGCAAAACCTTTAATAGAATTATATTCTCCAGGTCCCTGGCCGATTTTTCCGTAACTTCTTATAAAATTACCCTTTTTATCAAAACGAAACATCTTTTTACTTGAATAGTAATCAGCTATATAAAAGTCTTTATTTTTATCGTAAATAACTTTATCAATATTTCCAATCAATGAATTATCTTTTGTTTCAAGCTTAACAGCCTTTTTTATTTTACCTATATCAAGGATATTTTTAGTTTTGCTTTTTGTTATTGATATTGATTTAAAATCAATATCCTTACTTTTCAGTTCATATTCATTTTTATTACAGGAATACAAAAAAAATGTTACAATCAGTAAAAATAATACTTTAATCTTTCTCATTTATTTCTTCCAATTAAATTGTCTAATCTACTCTTTCCCATATTTCACTTTAAATTTTATTAACGAATACTCCTCTTCATCTTCTTTAGCTTCAATCTTTATTCTGTAAATAATATCACCTTTGCAATTAAAAAGAATATCTGCGAATTGTTGCCCTCCATTAGGGTCATTCCAGTATTTAAAATATGACAATTTTATTTTCCCAATAAAATTCAGATCTTTATCAAAATAATCTACAATAATCGGCTCATTCCTATTAGTATTATAATCTTTCCTGCGCCCTACAGCTATGCCTTTCCCAAGCGGCATAATCCAACATGCTGGCCATAATTCTTCAGGATATAAAAATCTATTCTTGTATTTCGAGCCATAATGACTCTCAATCCATTTTTCTATTTCATTTTCTGTAAACCTTTTTCCTTTAAATTTAACTTTAATATTTTTTATCAGTTTCCCTTTTATATCCATCTTATATATTTTATATTCCTTTGTATTCAAAATATAAATATATTTATCAAAATAAGTAAAATGAACTGGATAAGCAACTATCGATTTATAATTTTTAAACTTATCAATAGTTATGTTGAATATTTCTTTATTTTTTGTTTTTTCTTTTAGTAAACTAATTAAGTAAATTTTTATAACTGCCTTCATCCCTGTTTTAGACTTTGAAACATAAGTATAGAATGCATCTAATATACAATTATGTTCTGGAATATATTTATATCCATAGTATAAAAAAGTACCTAAATCAGAAAGTCTATATTGTTTTATAAATTTAAAATTTTTATCATATAAATTGTATTTATAACTTGGAGGATCATAAATAAGAATATTATTTAACCCGCCTCCATATATCCTAGGATTTATCACTTCTCCTGGACCATGTCCATATTTAAGAATGAACTTATCCTGAAATTCCAAATTATCATTATATTTCCATATTTCCATATTTTTATCCAAATTTAAAAATGTAATATAAATAAAATCATCATCAATTTTAGCTATACCAGGCATATCTTTGGTAACAACATCAAGCTTAATTGATTTTTCTTCAACCAGTTTCAACGAAATAAAATTATTATTTAAATCCAGAACCTTTTCATTAATTTTCTCTTTACTTTTACAATTGATTAATGAAATCACTAATATCATCAATATGAAAAATACTCTCTTCATCTTTTTCCTCCCTCTTTTTTGGATATTTTTCTATTATTCTTTTCATACTATAAATTAATTATTTTTCATTTATTTTTATTATATTACTTTAAAATGAATTTGAGAAGCAAATAGCATATATGTAAAATTTGGAACTACCTCAATATTTTAAAAAATAAAAAAAGTTGACAAAGCACAATTTTTATATTACTATCACTTTGTAACGCAAAGTACTTTGAATTAAGGAGGTAAAATGAAGAAAATTATCTTTATAATATCAGTATTATTATGTTTTTTATTTTTGAATGCTAAAAAAATGTATACTTTAAAAGAGCTTGTACAGCCTAACCAGATAGAAGTTTCAGAAGAAAAACTCTATGCTGTGTGTGATGCATCAGTATATGTATTTTCTCTTAAAAACGGAAAATTAATTTCCTTTTTTGGGAAGAAGGGAGAGGGACCCGGAGAATTCAACACTAATCACTCCTTTGATATGTTTCTCAATATTAAACCTTTAAAAAACAAA